>JALOLV010000207.1 GCA_025455785.1 Spirosomataceae bacterium
TCCAGTATTTATCAACCAGACGTTCACTTTATAATTGTGGATTTTTTCACCGAGTAAAGTTGCGTATTTGGTCGGATGTAGTGGCAAAAATGCCGCACCAAAACAAGCCGAAAATGTAGCTTGGGGTTCTTTTACGCCCATTTCGGTACCTGCCACTTTTGAGGTATATCCCGAAATAAAATAGTACATCGCCTGCCCAATATTCAGTTTTGAGATGGGAGGCAATACCCCGAAAGCATCGTAGGTCAAAAAGAAAATATTTTTAGGAATACCCGCCACCGAAGGCTCAACGGCATTCGGAATATGAAAAATCGGATACGCCGTGCGGGTATTTTCTGTTACCGAATTATTGGTATAATCTACCGTGCGAGTTCCTTCAAAAAAACGAGTATTTTCTACAATCGAGCCAAATTTGATAGCATCGAAGATTTCGGGTTCTTTTTCACGGGTCAAATCAATCACTTTGGCGTAGCAACCACCTTCAAAATTGAAAACTGTCGTCTCCGACCAGCCGTGTTCGTCATCGCCAATCAATCGGCGATTGGGGTCGGCCGAGAGTGTTGTTTTACCGGTTCCCGATAAGCCAAAGAAAATCGCAGTATCGTCATCATTGCCCACATTGGCCGAGCAGTGCATCGAAAGCACGCCACATTCTTGCGGTAAAAGGTAATTCAGAACAGTAAAAATGCCCTTTTTCATTTCGCCAGCGTAGGCCGTTCCGCCAATGAGCAAAATCCTACGAGTCATATCTACAATCGTAAAATTGCCTTGTCGAGTACCATCTACGGCTGGGTCAGCCTCGAACTCGGGTACGCAAATGATTGTAAAATTTGATTGAAAGTTTGTCAATTCATCAGCCGATGGACGGATAAACATATTATAGCAAAAGAGGTTTTGCCACGCTTGGGTATTGATAATCTCCAGATTCAGACGATAATCCGTGTTGGCTCCTGCGTAGGCATTGCGAACATAGAGTTTTTTATCTGCAACAAAATCAAGCATTTTATTGAGCAAAGCATCAAACTTTGCTGGCTCTAAGGGGTGGTTGATGTCGCCCCACCAAACGGTATCGGTAGTTTTGGCATCACGCACCAAAAATTTATCTTTGGGCGAGCGACCCGTAAATTTACCAGTATCGCACATCAAAGCACCCGTATCGGTGAGTTGCCCTTCGCCATTTTTGATAGCCTCTTCTATCAACTCGGCGGCACTGAGATTGAGCAGGATATTGTTCGATTTCAACTCAATCCGCTTGCCCTCAAGTGTTTCGGTTTCGTCTGTAAGAATCATAAAATTGTTTTAGTTTATTGATGAAGTGAATCGTTGATTAGATTAATAATTAAATTGATTTCACAGATTTTTCTGTGGCTTGATTCTTATGATTTTACGATACTCAAAAATAAAAATGACCCATCGTTCTATCTATGACCCAAATCATAAGTATTGGTTACTTTTGTCAGTCTCAAAAATAACTCAAGGCATCTCGAACCATCTCGCTCGAACCAATAATCATCGGGGTTCGTTGATGCAGTTCGGTTGGTTCAATATCCAAAATATCTTGGTAGCCGTCTGATGCGGCTGCTCCGGCCTGTTCGGCAATAAATGCTAAAGGATAGCACTCATACATGAGCCTGAGTTTGCCTTTTGGATGTTTTTTGGATGGTGGATAAAGATAGATGCCTCCTTTGAGTAAATTTCGATGAAAATCAGCAACCAACGACCCGATGTAACGGCTGTTGTAATCTCTCAATTTACAGTTAGTTATATATGCTCTCGCTGGCGAGACAAACGAATTATAGTAACCCTCATTTACTGAATAAATCGAACCGTCTTCGGGACTTTTTAAATCGGTTTGTGATAAAAAATACTCTCCGAGTGAGTTTTCGTATGTAAATGTATTGACACCCTGACCAGTCGTATAGACCAATATTGTAGATGACCCATACAGAATATATCCAGCGGCCACTTGGCTACGACCACCCTGCAAAAAATCATCAATCGTTGGTTTTGTTCCTGTTGGTGTTATTCGGCGATAAATCGAAAAAATTGTTCCGATTGAAACATTGACATCAATATTTGAAGAGCCATCGAGCGGGTCAATTGCCACGACGTATTTGCCTTCATCATTATCGGTGTAGATGATTCCTTCGTCTTCTTCGGTAATAATTGCACTCACCTCTCCACCATTCTTCAAAGCTCTGATAAACCTAACATTGGCAATGACATCGAGCTTTTGTTGAGCTTCGCCCTGCACATTCTCCATACCGAAAGCACCTGTTATATCTACAAGCCCCGCACGGTTAATTTCGCGGTTGATGATTTTACCCGCAAGGGCAATATCTCGAAGAAGTTGGGATAATTCGCCAGACGCAAAAGGTAGCGAAGACTGCTGGCGTTTGATAAATCTGTCAAGTGTAACGCCTACTGGCGATACGAGCGTTTCATGGTTTGTCATTCGTTTTGTTTCGTTTGTTACACAAAGCTAATATTCGATATAATACAAAACAAGCATTTTAGCGAAGATTCGCAAAATATTTTTTCTTCGCAAATATGTCTTTTTGACACTTAATCCAAGCAAAATTTCTATATTTAATTTTTGGACATTACTTTTGCCCAAACTACTAAAAAAGGGTATATTTTTTCATCAATAAATCATATTTAACCTAAACTACTGCTATATGACAAACCAAAAAACTTTTTTGGGTCATCCGATAGGATTATTCGTTCTGTTTATGACCGAAATGTGGGAGCGATTCTCTTACTACGGGATGCGTGCCATACTGTTTTTATACCTAACCAAAGGAGCCGAAGAAGGGGCATTGGGTTTATCCGAAAAAACTGGCGGAGCCATCATGGGTCTTTACATGGCTTCGGTTTATCTGCTTACTCTACCCGGCGGATGGATTGCTGATAATATTTTGGGGCAGAAAAAAGCAATATGGTATGGGGCAATCTGTATCATGATTGGGCATTTGATATTGGCGATTCCGGGGGCAAAAGAGATATTTTTCTTGGGTTTGGCGACGGTTGCCATCGGCACAGGCTTATTGAAGGCAAATATCAGTTCAATTGTGGGTGAATTATACCCCGAAGGCGGAGCTAAACGTGATGCCGCTTTTTCTATTTTCTATCTCGGTATAAACCTCGGGGCATTCTTAGGGATGTTATTTGTGGGTTATCTCGGCGAAGAAGTAGGCTGGCATTATGGATTCGGAGCAGCGGCATTTGCGATGCTATTTGGGGTTATAAACTTTAGATTAAACGGTAAATATCTTTCGTCTGTCGGCAATCCACCAGAGCAAAAATCATCATATACATATATATATGTAGTTGTTGGATTACTTCTTTTGATTGGAGTCCTTTTGGTTTCGGGGGTTTTGGATAGTATTTCGTTGGCTCAATATATGAAATACATCATCGTTACGATAACGGTTTTGTACTTTGCATACATCGGGTTTATGGATTCTTCGCTTACAGTCGTAGAGCGTAAAAGAGTCGGTGTACTTTTCATATTATTTATCGGAATCGCCATCTTCTGGTCGGGTTTTGAGCAGGCCTCAACAACCCTTACTATCTTTGCCGACCGCCACACCGACCGCAATTTATTGGGAATGAAATTACCCGCTTCGTGGCTACAAAATGCCAATTCGATGTTTATTTTGATTTTCTCTGCCCCGATGGGAGGCTTGTGGATTTACTTAAACCGTAAAAACCTAAACCCAAGCGTACCAGTAAAATTTGGATTAGGGCTTTTACAAATGGGTTTGGGCTTTTTTGTGATGTATTTGGCGGCAAAGAGGGTGTTGGATGGCTCAATGGCTGGGATTGGATGGCTCGGACTTACGTATATGTTCCACACGCTGGGCGAGCTTTGTATTAGTCCAGTAGGTTTAAGCTCATACACAAAACTTGCTCCTAAAAAATATTACAGCCAATTGATGGGGCTTTGGTTTGTGGGTGCGGCATTGGGCAACCTAATTGCTGGTTTATTTGCTGGTAATTTCGACGAAAGCAATGCAGCAGCTATGCCCGATTTATTCTATCAAGTTTTTGTGATTGGTGGAATTTCGGGACTATTCTTCATTGTCTTATATAAACCTATCAAAAATTGGATGGGTGGGGTTAAGTAATGAGTGAATGAGTGAATTTGTGAATGAGCGAATTTGTGAATAACTGATTATATCTATCTTTATAATCCCTTTTTCTGATTGGAGGAGGGATTATTTATTTTGATAGGAACTACATAGTATTCTGGATTGGTTTTACTTTTATAATATCGAAACAACCAAATAAAATGGCAACAATCATAGATTTAGTGGGCAATACGCCGCTTGTTGAATTGACAAAACTCAATCCGAACCCAAACGTAAAAGTTTACGGAAAACTTGAAGGCAATAACCCCGCAGGTAGCGTAAAAGACCGTCCTGCATTAAATATGATTCGGAGTGCGGTTGAGCGTGGAGATATTAAACCCGGAATGAAACTCATTGAAGCAACCAGCGGCAATACAGGAATTGCTCTGGCCATGATAGCACGGCTCTATGACATTGAGATTGAGTTGGTGATGCCATCAAATTCCACCAAAGAGCGTACACTCACGATGGAGGCATTCGGAGCAAAAGTAACGCTACTTGACAACATCGAAAAATGCCGAGATTATGCCGACGAAAAAGGTGCTACCGATGAATATTTCTTGCTGAATCAGTTTGCCAACCCCGATAATTATTTAGCTCATTATAAAACTACAGGCCCCGAGATTTGGCGAGATACCAATCAACAAATCACGCATTTTGTGTCTTCGATGGGTACAACAGGTACGATTATGGGAACTTCGATGTTTCTCAAAGAAGCCAATCCTGCAATACAGATTGTGGGTTGCCAACCAACCGAAGGTTCTTCGATTCCGGGTATTCGCCGTTGGCCAACCGAGTACCTACCTAAGATTTTTGACCCAAGCAGGGTCGATAGAGTGTTGGATGTATCGCAAAGTGAAGCTACCGACATGGCTCGCAAATTGGCAAGAGTTGAAGGCATTTTTTCGGGAATGAGCAGCGGCGGTGCGGCGGCAGGAGCTATCAGATTGGCTCAAGAATTAGAAAGTGGCGTGATTGTATTTATCTGCTGCGACCGTGGAGATAGATATTTGAGTAGCGATTTATTTGGCTAATTTCTAATAGAAGATGCAAGAATTTAGGCATGAGAATAAAGATAAACCATTCGTTATCAAATATTTACAATGCCTCAACTTAGAGAAGCTGTATATTGTTTCTATTCTACCCGATGTTTAATTGACACCCTTTTCTACGTAGTCAATAAATTTTTCGAGCAAGGCCGGATTGATTTGCTTGCCGATAATTTTCTTGTTTTGGTCTAATACAAAAATCGTTGGGTATTCGACAACGTTATATTGATTCACAAAATCGACCGTATTTTTAGAATCAATCACATTGAGTAGGTTCTCGGTATGGTAGGCCTTTATAAAACTACGCCATTGGGGTTGATTTCGCTCCGATGCTACCGCATAAAATTTAACTCCTCTTGCTGCTAATTTACGTTGCAAAGCCGCAATTTTTGGGGCGTGTTCTTTGCAGTGATTACAGTTTAGACTATAAATATACAATATCGTGTATTTGGCATTTAGGTCGTACAAAGCAATCTCTTTTCCGGTTAAATCGGTTGCCGTCATATTCGGAATCACCTTGCCAATCAGTAGTGGTTTTAGTGTAGCGGCTCTTTTTGACATCTGTGCCAACGCCGATTTATCCCACAGATACGGTTCGGGTTCGTAGTATTTCTCAATCGTATGAACAAAGACAGCCTCTAAGCCATTAGCCGTAGATTTTTCGTACAGAGAAGCTGTAAGCGAAGCGATGTACTTTCGGAGATGTAAACCTTTGGCACGAGCCATTATAAAATCTATTGATTTGATAAGCGAATCAGGTTGTTGATAAGTGAGTTTTTCGAGGTAGAATTTAATTTTTGGCTCAAAAAAGCCCGTTCTAAGCATTCGTTCGTCTGACAAATCAAGATTATCAAAATAATGATTTCGGTAATAATTGTAAACAAAAACCGAATCTTGACGGCCATTTGGTAGGATTGGAACATTCGTAATCTGAATCTGGTCGTTGGCTCGAATAATTTTAGAAACCAGCATTGATTTATCGGCAAAAAT
>JALOLV010000208.1 GCA_025455785.1 Spirosomataceae bacterium
ATGAATTTGAGGAAGATTACGACCAAAAGGCTTATGAGGTTTTAGTAGAATATTTGAAACAAAACCAGCAAAAAATCATTGTTTTTCATGATGATTTTGGTCAATTCTTAGATAAAATTGGTAAAACTTCTACCCATCGGCTACGAAATATTTTGATGAATTCGTCTGAAATTCGTTTGGTGGGAGCATCAGCTACGCTGCTCGAACATACGGCAGATTATAGCAAGCCGTTTTTTGATTTCTTTTATCAGATTAGACTCAAAGGCATGACGAGCGAAGAAACGATTATGCTTTTTGAGAAATTGGCTGAAAACGAAGGCGAAACCGAACGATTTGCTGAAATTCTGAAAACCGAACGCCCTCGAATCGAAGTCATGCGGAAACTATCGGGTGGCGTGATACGCACAATGGTGATGCTTTTTGATGTCTTTATGGACAACGAAAAGCAGGATAGTTTCAAAGATTTAGAAATTATTTTAGACAGAGTTACACCACTTTATAAGCACCGAATGGATGATTTGAAGCCACAGCAACAACTCATTGTAGATGCCGTGGCAAGAGCTTGGGATGCGGTAACTGTGAGCGAAATTGCCGAATTGGCTCGCTCAGAAAGGCAAGGGTTAAAAACCAATCAGATTTCGGCTCAATTAAAGCAATTAGTTGATAATCAAATCATTGAGATAGAACCCCGCACCACAGGACGCACTCACTTGTATCGCCTACAAGAACGATTTTTTAATATTTGGTACTTGATGCGTTACTCTACACGACAAGACAAACAACGTGTCATTTGGTTCGTAAAATTCTTAGAAGGCTGGTGCAACACCAATGATTTGAAGCTACTTTTTGAAAGATTTGATAATAACCTCGAAAAAGGAACTTATGAATTGAATACTGTTTTTGATAGAGCTTTGGCTTATTCGATGGTGGATGATGATGAGGTGTTGTTTGAAAAGTATAGTATTTTGGATAAAGCAATAAATTACTTATTGAGGAATAATTTTGATTCAATCTCTATACAGTTACTTGAGAATGAAAAAAATAATCTTGTAAATGGGTTATCAACTGAATTTAGTCAAGCTCTTACACTTACAATTGACGAATTAAGTACGTTGAAAGATGTTTTTTCAGAATACTTAAATAATCGACTTTTAATAATTCTTATTTCTAATCAAGGCGACTCTATTTTTTTTGAATTAGTATTTTTAATGTACCTTCATCGTTTTCGGAAGGAAAATAATTTAGAAAATTTTAAAATATTAGAGACTTGTTTATACTTCATAATTGAATTTGGAGATAATACTAAAATAGATTTAAGTGATTATTTCATAGTTCTACTTGCCAAAAAATCATACTTCTCTTCTTATAAACTCTTTCATAAATATCCCAAACTCAAAGACCGCCTAAAACCCATCTACTTCCTAACAATGGAATACCTAAAAGACGAATACCCAAACGAGTACCTCAAAGCAGGAGAAGAAATGAGAGAAACAATTGAGGAATTGAAAGAAAGAGTAAAATGGTTTGAAGAGAACTTGAATTGATAGACTTACCAAGCTTTTAAAAAACTTGGTAAGTCCTCCTTCCTACCCCAAACTCGGTGGCAACAATTTATACATCACAGGTGTAACAATACGGGTTAGAATCAGGGATGAAATCAAACCTCCGATAATAACCAACGCCAAAGGCGAATAAAGCGGCGAATGTTCTATCAAAAAGCTACTTCATTAACTCAAAAAGCTACCCAGTATATACCAAGTAGCTTTTTCGACTTCAATTACACATCATTAGATTATTTTGCCAATCGTTTTTCAGTTGTGGCATATGTTCGTCTTGGTACTTTATAATAAACGGTATAAGACATTGGTGCAATAGAACCTGCTCCATAACCATTAGGTGGTGTCAAAACCAATGTACCTTGAAAGTAGTCATAAACAACCAATACTTTATATCGACACTGTTCTTTGGCTTTTAAACTTTCTGTCCTTTCAACTGTAGTTGCTTGTGATAAGCTCTGTTTTACCGAAGCTGAAGCTTCTACACATGCTTGCAAAATCAGAGTTTCCATTTCCGACTTAGAACAAAGGCTTGCAGAAACGGTAGATGAAATTTCTCTCGCCTTTTCTGATGTAAGTGTAACCTTCCACTTTGCAGGCTTATCCAATGGTGGTGAAGGTGCCCAACCAGACTGATATTTCATTTCCTCACCAGTAGAACGTTTAAATGCATTAATGATTTGTTTTTGATAGTTGGAATTAACCCTCGACTTCGAATCAATTTCTTGGGGTTTGAATTCTGTTATTGGTGGTTTTACATTAATTACTGGTGTAACATCTTCAACCTGCTTTTCGCATGAGGTTGTAGAAATACCTATCACAATGATGGATATTCCGAAAATTTTGTTTAGTTTTAACATTGAAATAAAGATTAAATTAATTGAAAAATTGATTTAATTTAAGCACCCGCCTTGCCAGAGGTGGGTGCTTTTTTTATTGGATGTGTAATTGAATCTTCTAAATTAGAAAAGTGGATTATATGGGTCATCTTCCCATGACCAACTCGCCCTCGGGTCATCAGAATACATTTTGAAATAAGTGATAGCTTTCTTAGGCTTTGATAACTCTGAAAGCTTTTTATCATCACTTTCTTTGTCTTGGCCTTCATCCTGAACCGCCAAATCAATAAGGTAGCATATTCGTTCCATATTATCACTTTGATTAAAATGAATAAAATAATTTCAATTCAAAATAAGTAAATATTTTAATACAATACAATATTTTTTAATAAAAATTTTCTTAATAAAGTTTTTTATTTTCTTAATTAAGAAAATATGTAAAATTTAAATACATTTGCGTGATTTTTATAATTTTTGTAATCTAAATAGGTAAAACATAATGTCAGTTAATAATAGCAATTCTGGAAATATTACTATAAGCTTTGAAGAAATGAAGGCTTTAAGAATAGCAATCATTGAAAAATATAATGAAAGTAAAAATAATGATGATGAGTTAATCTCAACTGATAGTAAAAGTTATAATTCTAACATAAAGAACCCCATTTACACAAAAATATATGATACTATTAAAAGAGGAATTGATGAAAAAGAATGGGGTAATTTAGGAACAACTAAACCGTTAGCAACAATATTTTTAGCAACAAATGCTATTAGTGGAGAACCCAAAACCTTTAGAAAAAAATTTATTGACTCTATTTATAAATATTTATATGAAACAAATCGAGAGGCAATTCTTCTTACAAATCAAAATGTAAAAAGGCTCAATACAGAATTAAGTAAAATAGAGGGTACTTGGGAAGGTTTTTACGATAAAAATAATGATTTTTTAGAAAAATTCAATAGATATGGTGTTGCTGAATTAGGTAAATTTTTTATCAAAATTAATGAAAGTAAAGTTGAATATTTTTACAAAAGTGAATATGCAGTAGGAAGGGTGGATATTAACGGGGCAAATTTTATTTTACAACTAAAAGTTTCATCCCTTTCTAAAATTTTACCCGAAAATTACAAAGAGCCAATCTCAATTTTTCTAAATGTAGGGAGTAGGATTATTGAAGATATGAATAATATAAGACATGCTGTTGGAATTTTCCTTTATATTAATAATTTTGGTACTCCAAAAGCTGGGAAATGCTTAATCTTTAAACAAAACAATGGTAGCACTATTCCATCAAGTAATTCCAGCCAAGAATGGGAATTAGAATTGAATAATAATAATTTAGAAGATAAAAACCTTAAAATTAAAAATTTTTTTAGCGAAATAAACACAATTGATGCAAATCATCACGATTATGTAAATATTGAAAATTGAGAAAACTATATGAAAGAAGAAATTCAAAGTGAACTTGAAATATTAGATTTAGAAGAACTAGAAGTAGAATATCAACCATTTCTATTTATAACTAGAAGTATGGAAACATTTGAAGGTGAATATTAAATTATGCTCAAAATTGAAAAAAAACTTTTCACCTCTCAACCTTTTGGAGAGAGTGCAAGATTACTTAGGCTAAACTATCAAAAGTTATTATTAGTCAATTTACAGGGGTATTTCGATTCAATAGACAATTTATTGAAAATTGATTTGTCAGAACCAAAAGCAAAGTTAGATAGATTGAATGTAGAAAGGCGTTTTTCTCCATTAATCTATTCGATTTTTACAAAATTAAGTAAAGCATGCCAAGAGAAAAATCTAACAAATGCCATTGACTCAATTCATCAGATAAATATCAGTCCTGAAAATTGTTTTTATAATGATGATTTTGATTTCACTACGATTTTAACTGAAAGATGGGAAGATGAATTTGTAAATAGAATTAGGAATGAAAATGTTCCTAATAAAAGTAATGAAACATTACTAATTCTTCCAATATTAAACAAAAATTTAACTCATTATGTAAATATTTATAATGACTTAAATAAACGACTGGCAAACATTGATTTTGAATTAAAATTAGAGATTGATTACTTAGTTAGCCGTCTTAAACTATTTAATGGAAAATCACTTAAAGCAGCTACATCTGCATCTATATTTGGAGCAATTTATCTAAAATTACCTCCCAAAAGTGAAGATGATTTTACATATTTTGCTGACCATATTATTCATGAAACTTCACATTTAACATTGGATATTTTGTTATCTTTTGATAAAATTGTTTTAAATGAAAATCATGAAAGATTCAAAGCCCCCATAAGAATTGACCCAAGACCAATGTTTGGAATTTTCCATGCAACATTTGTTCTTAGTAGAATGGTGAGGATTTTTCAACGCCTTGCACAAGAATCTAAGGAAAAAGCCATATTAGAAAGATTAGGTATTTTCAAAAGGCAATTTAATGAGGGCTTAGAGACTGTTGAAAAATATGCTGTGCTAAGTGATAATGGCAAACAAATTAAAGATTCTTTGGTGTTAACTGCTGAAATATAATTTTTGAAAATTTATTATCATTCCTACCCCAAACTCGGTGGCAACAATTTATACATCACAGGTGTAACGATACGAGTCAGAATCAATGATGAAATCAAACCTCCGATGATAACCAGTGCCAATGGCGAATAAAGCGGCGAGTGTTCTAAAACCAACGGAATCAAACCTCCGATAGCCGTAAAAGTCGTCAGAACGATTGGAATAAACCTTGTTTCGCCTGCTTCTTCGATGGCTTCATCTATGCTTAATCCATTTTCTTTTCGTAAGAAATTGGTGTAATCTACGAGCAAAATTGAGTTTTTGACTTCGATTCCGGCCAATGCGATGATACCAACGATTGCCGTAAACGAAAGTGAATTTCCAGAAAACAAGAGAATCAAAATCGCCCCAATCATTCCCAACGGAATAACCGACAGAACGATAAATGTACTTTTGAACGTGCGGAATTCGAGAATCAAAACCGCCATGATACCAAACAAAGCAATGATGATGATTGTACCCAATCCGCCAAAGGTCTCGGCTTGGCGTTCGGCCTCTCCTGCAATCGTCAGACGATACCCATCTGGAAGTTTCATATTACTGATTTTAGCCATAGCTTCTTTCGCAACATTGGGTGTGAGGTAACCATCGGCAATAAACGCCGAAATCGTTGTGTATCTATCTCTGTCGTAGTGGTTGATACGGTTTGGCGAGGTCTCGAAGCCCACCGTTGCCATCTGATTGAGCGGAATCAAACTTCCCATCTGGTTGGCAACAAACATATGGTCGAATGCCTTCATATCGGGGTGTTGCCCGCGTGGCAAACCAATATTTATATCAAATTCATCTCCATTATCGGCTTTGTACGTTCCCATGTTGATTCCCGCAATCCCCATTCTGATGGTTCGGTCAATATCCACCGTCGGAATTCCGTACATCCCAGCTTTATCTTTGTTGATATTCACCCGCAAATCCGTACTGATGGCCGACATCGGATTATTAACGTAAATCGTTCCTTTGGTTTCTTTAAATTGCTTCTCAATTCGTGCCGAAATACTTCTCAACGAATCTAAATTATCGCCAAAAATTCTTACGGCTAAAGGTGCTTCTACGGGGGCTCCTTGCTCAAATTCTATCACTCGAATTTTAGCTCCGGGGAACGATTCAAATGATTTACGCAGTTTATT
>JALOLV010000209.1 GCA_025455785.1 Spirosomataceae bacterium
CATTTTCTTAAATCTCAGACTTTCGGATTGATTTTAATGCAATTTGTAGGTGCTGGCTTGAAGATTTTAAGAAGCACTGAGGAAATTTCGCCCTAAATCCCCCTTCGATAGAAGAGGGATTTAATACTCATGTTTTTGGGCGATGTAAAACATGAGTTTCATAAGTTTAATAGGATTAGACTATAAAAATAACAGTTTTTTTTAAGATTAAAATAAAAATAGACATATTAAAATTTGATTAGGGTAAGAATTTGAGATTAAACAAATTTGATGGTTATGTAATGCTTTTATAGATTGTGGAATAAGTTGATTGATTAAGAAGAATAGCATAAGTCATCCCAAATTTAAAATGACCCTATTGAGGGTCAAATAGTGGTAGATAATTACATATTTTTAAAATTTCGAGTTCCGTAGGAATGATATATACCATTCCTACGGAACTCGTTTTATTTTATTTTAGACTTTTTACCGAGCGACGCTCGCCGATATTTAGCCCCGATGGGGCATTTTTGTTTCAAAATTCGGGATGACTCATGTTTCAGGGAAGTTATTTCACAGTCTATAAAATAACCAAAGCATATTATCTAATAATTTAGTCATAAATATTTATTTTTGGGAAATTTACTGTCTTTCTTATTTTGTTTAGCACTTCTGATACGTTTTAACGGCATATTGATGAGTGTTTACCAAAAATATTTTAGTATAGTTTTATCGTTAAACCCCTACCCTTATTGAATGAAAAAATCTACCGTTTTGTTAGTCTTGGTAGCTGCATTAGGCTATTTTGTTGATGCGTACGATTTAATTCTTTTCGTTGTTTTAAGAAAATCAAGTTTAGAAGAATTGGGGCTTATTGGCCAGCAAAATACTGATATAGGGCTAATTTTATTCAATATACAGATGGTCGGAATGCTCATCGGAGGGGTTCTTTTTGGGATTTTGGGCGATAAAAAAGGTCGTTTGTCGGTACTTTTTGGGTCAATTGTTTTGTATTCTTTGGCCAATATCGCAAACGGATTTGTCAATGATGTCTGGACGTACGGCGTTTTTAGGTTTTTAGCTGGAATCGGTTTGGCGGGCGAGCTGGGTGTTGGCGTAACCATCGTTGCCGAGTCTATGCCCAAAGAAATCAGAGGCTATGGTACATCTATCTTGGCAATGGTCGGAGCTTCGGGAGCGGTCGTTGCGGCCTTAGTTGGCGATGCTTTCTACTGGCGATATGCCTATTATCTCGGTGGTGGAATGGGCTTGCTATTGCTTCTACTTAGATTCGGAATTTTTGAATCAGAAATGTTCAAAAAAGCCAAAGGGCAAACCGCCGAGCGTGGAGATTTCATTAGCTTATTTACGAAAAAAGATAGATTTAAGCGTTACTTGGCTTGTATGCTGATTGGTTTCCCGATTTTTTTTATGGTTACGATTCTGATGCAAATGGCACCCGAAGTTGCTAAAGCTCTCGGAATCCAAGGAAAAGTCACGGCTGGGCAAGCCGTAATGTATGTTTACGGGGGGTTGGCATTCGGAGATATTTTGAGTGGATTTGTAAGCCAACAACTACAAAGTCGCCGCAAAACTATCTTCATTTTTCAGGGTATCTGTATGGTCATGTGTTTTGTGTATCTTAACTTGTGGGGGGCAACCAACACTGCCGTTTTTGTAACTTGTGCCATCATGGGGGCGGCTTCGGGATATTGGATTGTACTAATTACGATGTCGGCTGAGCAATTCGGGACAAACCTTAGAGCTACGGTAGCCACGACGATTCCGAACTTTGCCCGTGGAGCGGCTGTACCTATCACGATTATCCACCAAGCAATCACGAAGTGGCTCGACGGCGACCTGATTAAAGCCGCAATTATTGTAGGAATCATTACTTTTGGAGCAGCATTTTGGGCGAATTCGACCCTCAAAGAGTCTTTTACCAAAGACTTAGATTATGTAGAGTGATTTGCTTTGGCACAGTTATTGAAATTCTATAAATTATAACCTTATTAACCCATAAATCCTGCTTCGTTGTACTTGATATAAATTACTTAAATTTTAGTCATCAAGCCAATTTTTATGGTAATTCAAAACTGAGAAATTCTCAATCCAACGTATCAATCATTTGTTTTTAAATTTATAATTTACAATGAATACAGCAGAATTAAAGCAAAATGTAGAGACATTCAACCAAAATGTAGAAGAAAATGGAGGGTTTCTATATACGACCAATTCTTCGTTTTCTTCGATTGTGGCTAATAAAAGGATTTCGGATGAAGTCTTTAAATTTATCAAGCCTACCTACAAAACTTTGATTGATATTGGCTGTGGCGACGGTGTTTATACAAACGAAATAAAGCAGAATTTTCCAGACCTCGAAGTATTGGGATTTGACCCTGCCGCAAAAGCAGTAGAAAACGCCAGTAAGTTATTCCCAAACATCACTTTCAGAACAATCAATCTTTTGGCTGATAATATAGAAGTTCCGAAACAAAAATATGATGTAGGTGTAGTGCGTGGGGTTTTGCATCATTTAAGCGACCAGCAAAAAGCCATTGCTAATGCCTTTAAATTAGCAGATAATCTGATTATTATTGAGCCAAATGGCAATAATCCGATTTTGAAAATCATCGAAAAAACTTCAAAATATCATATCGAACACGAAGAACAATCGTTTTTTCAGTGGAAATTAAAAAAATGGATTCAAAATGCTGGGGGTAATATCACAAAATGGTCTTATGTGGGTTATGTACCATTTTTCTTTCCGACTTCGTTGGCAAAAATGATTTACGCAGTCCAACCATTTTTAGAGAAAATACCGATTCTAAAACATCTTTTTACAGGTCAATTTGTGATTGCATGTTCTAAAAAATAAATTATCGCTTGCCTAAAACCCTCCTTAATCCTGAAAATCAAATGAAAAAGAAGAACAAACCAAATATTATTGTTCCTCAACAAAAAAAAGCAGAAAACACAGTCAGCCAGCCCTCAAAACCGATTCGTGAAAGTGGAGAATCGGATAATATCCCTACTTTTTCATTAACAAACCAATACGCTTTGGGTATTTTGATTGTGCTGATAGGTGTAATGGCATTTTGGATTTTGAAAGATTTCCTTCTTCAAAAAAATACATTTGCTTTTTTAGATATAGGCAGCGATACGCTCAATGCTGTTTTTCCATTCAATAAATTAGCTGCCGATTTTATCTCAGAGGTGGGTTTTCCTACGTGGTCGTTCAGACAAGGCATGGGTCAAGACATTACGCCACTTTACAATAGCCCGTTGTACTATCTTTTGTTTTTAGGTAAATCTGAGAATATTCCAGCCAATATGGTTTATGTCGAATTATTCAGGATTTTTCTAAATGGCTTGGTTTTCTTTTGGTATCTCAAAACCATCAAATACAATAATTACACAAGTATTTTAGGTTCAATCTGTTTTACTTTTATGGGATTCATCGCTTTAGTTTTAGGCTGGGGACCCTTACTGGCTGATTGGCTATTGCTGATGGTTTTGATGTTGATTTCGTTAGAGCATTTACTTCAAAATAAAAGCTGGTATTTGCTTCCTATCACAACTTTTTTGATGGCGATTAATCAGCCTTTCAATTTGGTTTTGGTAGCCGAATTCTCATTAATTTATCTTTTGGTAAGACTTTATACAAGCGAAAAATTAGGCGATTGGCTCGAAAATGGCAAATTAGCCATCAAATTAGTAGGTTTTGGTGGACTTGGAATCGGCATGGGAGCTTTGATGGTTTATGCTCATATCACAACCATGCTCAATAGCCCTCGTGGCTCAGGAGATGTGGCTTATACGAATATGTTGTCTTCGCAGCCGATTTTCCAGATGGCAGAAGGCAACGAACTCTATACGAGTTTTTTACGCTGGTTTGGCAATGACATTGTAGGCAATGCCAGCAATTTTAGACTTTGGCAAAACTACATGGAAGCCCCCGCTTTTTATGTAGGATTGGGCATACTTTTATTACTGCCACAATTATTTGTTTTTAGCAATCGCCGCCAACGCATCGCTTACGGAAGCGTAGCTGGTTTAGTGCTTTTTATAATGGTTTTTCCTTTTTTTAGATATGCTTTTTGGTTATTTACGGGTAATTATTACCGTGTGATGGCGGCTTTCATTGCCATTGGTGCAATTTTAGGAAGCCTAAAAGTCATTGAAGAAATTATCAAAGGCTTCAAAGTTAATCTAATTGTTTTGGGGGCTACTTTAGCATTTCTTTTATTCTTACTTTTTTATGGATTTAGTACGCAACTGTCCACCAATACTGAACTAATCAATCTTTTAGATTTCATCAATAAGCCAATTCGTACATCAGTTGTATTATTTTTATTAATTCAAACATTCGTTTTAGCTATTACGAGAGCCAATAATCTAAGAAATATCGCTCTGTGGGCATTTTTGGGAATATCTGTCATAGAATTAGGCTATTTTGATAGCATGACCTTAAACAAAAGAGAGATTTTAAAAACCAGTGATTTCAATACCCGAACAGGTTTTAATGACTACACCAAAGAAGCCATTGAATACCTTAATAAAACTGATAAGTCATTTTATAGAGTCGAGAAAGGCTACGCTTCGGGTATGGCTGTACATAGCAGTCTCAACGATGCCATGATTCAGGGATACAACTCAACTTCTAATTATTATTCGTTCAATCATCGTAGCTATGTAGCTTTTGCTAAAGGTTTAGATGCGATTCAAGGCAACGACGAAACCAGTACTCGATGGGTCTCGGGCGTGCGAGGCAGACAACTATTATTACCTCTGGCAACCGTAAAATATTATTTAGTAAAAGGACAAAACCCTTTTCAGCCGCAGTTATTCGATTCTCTGACAACGATTCAAGACGTAAAGGTTTTTAAGACAAAGAATCATTTACCGATGGGCTTTACGTACGATAAATACCTGATTGATAGTACTTTCAAACGTTTTTCGATGATTCAAAAAGATTTTTCGACAATGCAAGGATTCATCATAAACGAAAAAGACAAAGCTAAATTCAAGGATTTTGTAGAAGTAAAAGACTCAGTTCAGACTTTAACGATTGAAAGTTATAATCAATTTGTGAGCGAATGTAAGACAGATACTCTGGCTATTAGCTCACATTCGGATACGCACTTTGACGGAACGATTGATTTAGATAAAACAAAATTGCTTTATCTATCAATCCCGTTTGATGCTGGCTGGAAAGCCGAGGTTGATGGTAAACCTACCGAGATTCAAAAGGTAACTTTCGGGATGTCAGGAATCATTTTAGACAAAGGGAAACATACCGTAAAACTCCGATACGAAGCTCCGTATTTTAAAACAGGTAGTATGATTTCGATGATTTCAATCGGGATTTTTGCCTTGCTATTTGGTTTTACATTTTGGAGAAATCGCAAAGAAAATAAAGTTGAATTATCTGAAAATAACGATGTATAAACAATTCGCTAATTCACTCATTTATTGATATGTTAAAAATTTATATTTTCCATAGCGTCGGGTTTGCAAATTCAACGCTATGGAACGAAATAATCCAGTTTGAGTATAAGTTTTAAACCTATTCATTTATAATTATGAAGTTAAATCATCAAATACAAAGTGGCAATCTTCGCCTGCGTGTACTTGAAATGTATTTCAAGGCAAATGCGGGGCATATTGGCTGTTCGCTTTCGTGTATTGATTTGATGATTGCTTCATTGATAAATAATAGAAAAGAAAACGAAGTCTTTTTACTCTCAAAAGGTCATGCAGCCGCAGCTTTGTATGCTTGTTTGAATGAAATTGGAGAGATTTCGGATGCTGAATTAGAAACTTTCTATAAAAACGGAACAGTTCTGCCAGCCCACCCTGCACCTAATAAAATCAAAGGGATTCCGTTTGCAACGGGTTCGTTGGGGCATGGTTTACCCATCGGAACGGGCATTGCTCAAGCCAATAAAATTTTGGTTAATGATGATTTTACCTATGTTTTGATGTCGGATGGAGAAACAAATGAAGGAACAACTTGGGAAGCGGGGCATTATGCCGTTGCCAATCAATTAGATAATCTGATAGTTTTGGTTGATAAAAATGGTTTACAAGGCTTCGGAAAAGTAACAGAAGCCAACGGACACGATGTTGAAGCATTAACAAACCTTATTGCTGACCTCAAAACACACCAAAATGGCAAACCCAAAATGATTATTGCCAATACTGTAAAAGGCAAAGGCGTTTCATACATGGAAAATCGCCTCGAATGGCATTACCTACCCATGAAACCCGAGCAGTATGAGTTGGCAGTGCAAGATATAAAGAGAAGTTATTTTGAATAATTAATGCCCCAATTCTCCCTATTAGGGAGTTCTAAAGATGACCCTAAACGACAAAATACTTGAACTAAAA
>JALOLV010000210.1 GCA_025455785.1 Spirosomataceae bacterium
AATTATCATATTTTTAGGAATCTCAATAAATACATAAATTTAGAATTTACAATAACTTTTAGGCTTGTACCTTCGGTTCAGGAACTAACGGCTTGCTAAGGCAGGGTGAGTTTAAATCGGTCTTTTTTGGAACGCTCCATAGGAGCAGGCGGTCAATAGATTAAATTTATCCTTTCATTATTCTGCCTCATCGAGGCAAGCCTTTTTGACACGCAATGTCTGTACATTACGAATATCAGAAGTTTCAACCACAAAAATTTTAGTTTTGATAATTTATATAGTTATTCTTGAATTAATCTTTATTTTTTAATATTCTATTTATATGCTCCAATGATGGAAAATATATATTCTTTAATGTAAAATACCCACTTAAAAGCTATATCTACTCATTAACCCTATGTATTTCAAAAATATTTTTCATTTTTTTATTTTACGGTGATACAAGCTATCTAAAAAAAGTACTACATTTGCATTGCTAAATTTTTAAATGTTATTCATCAATCAAAACTCATAGATAATATGAAAGTAGCAGTTGTAGGAACTGGATATGTAGGACTTGTAACGGGTACTTGCTTTGCCGAAACTGGCAATGAAGTGACCTGCGTAGATATAGACGAACGCAAAGTTGAGAAACTTCGCAAAGGTAAATTGACTATTTATGAGCCGGGTTTAGATGTAATCTTTGACCGCAATACTAAAGAGGGACGTTTGAAATTTACAACTAACCTTGCCGAAGGTATCGAGGGGGCTCAAGTTATCTTTTTGGCTTTGCCAACACCTCCGGGTGAAGATGGTTCGGCCGATTTGAAATACATCTTGGGTGTAGCTAAAGATTTAGGCCCAATCCTGAAACAATATGCCGTAATTATCGACAAAAGTACTGTACCAGTGGGTACCGCCGAGAAGGTAAGAGCAGAAGTTTCTAAGGGTGCGACGGTCGAGTTCGACGTGGTTTCAAACCCAGAGTTTTTGCGTGAGGGTGTTGCCGTTGAAGATTTCATGAAGCCTGACCGAGTTGTCATCGGTACAGATTCTGAAAAAGCAAAGAAAGTGATGGAAAAACTTTACGCTCCGTTGGTACGTCAAGGAAATCCAATCATTTTTATGGATGAGCGTTCGGCCGAAATGACCAAATATGCCGCCAATGCTTTCTTGGCAATGAAGATTACGTTTATGAACGAAATCGCTAACCTTTGTGAAAAAGCTGGTGCCGATGTTGATAGCGTTCGTAAGGGTATCGGTACCGATAGCCGTATCGGTAAGCGTTTCTTGTTTGCAGGTATTGGTTATGGCGGAAGCTGCTTCCCGAAAGACGTTCAGGCTTTGGGCAAAACTGCTGCCGAATACGATTACGATTTCAAAATCTTGAAGTCGGTAATGAAAGTAAACGAGAAGCAAAAAACTAAGTTGATTCCGCAAGTAAAAGAATATTTCGGCGGAAACTTAAAAGGTAAAACAATCGCTCTCTGGGGATTGGCCTTCAAACCTCATACCGATGATATTCGCGAGGCTCCGGCTCTCTACAATATCAAAGAATTGCGTAAATTAGGTGCTAAAGTGGTTGTTTTTGACCCTGAAGCAATGGAAAATGTACGTGGAGTAGTTGGCAAAAAAGTAAAATATGCCAAAACTCAGTATGAAGCCCTCGAAGGTGCCGATGCCTTGATGATTATGACCGAATGGCCAGAGTTCCGTACGCCAGATTTCGACAAATTAGAAAAATCATTGAAAAACAAAGTGATTTTCGATGGTCGTAATCTTTACGAATTAAAAGATATGAAAGAAATGGGATACACTTATTATTCAATCGGTCGTGAATCGGTAAAATAAGAATCCGCTGTTTTCTAACGATATATCAAGAACGCCCGGCAGTTTGTCGGGCGTTCTTGTTTGATAAAATTAGTTTCATTTTTGGGCTGTTTTGTTGGTTTTTGAAAATAATTTGTAGTTTTAAGACCAAATTAGAACTACACTACCCAAGCCAAACATGAGAAAGTATATTTACTTATTGCTTATCCTGATTGCGACAACGCTAATTTATAGTAATCATTTTAATAACTCATTTCAATTCGACGATTCACACACAATAGTCAATAACCTTTACATCCGAGATATTGAGAATATTCCGCTTTTTTTTAAAGACGGAACCACCTTTAGCACTTTGCCACTCAATCAGGCGTATCGTCCGGGTGTAACAACGCTCAATGCCATCGATTTTTATTTGGCAGGTGAGCCTCTACCTGTGCCATACTATTTTCACCTTTCGATATTTATTTCGTATTTGCTGCTTGGTTTTTTGTGTTATCTCTTATTCATTTTTTTTCTAAAAAATAGCTTAAATAGCCAGTTTAACGAACCAATTGCCCTTTTTACAACGGCTTGGTTTTTGTTTCATACTGCCAACGCCGAAACCATCAATTATATCATTGCAAGGTCTGATTCGTTCTCGACTTTGATGATTGTTCTAACATTCGTTTTGTATCTGTATTTTCCGAATTCTCGCCGATTACATTGGTACATCATACCCGCAATCATCGGTTTTTTTGTCAAGGAGCATACAATCATGATAATTCCGTTGCTGGTGGTTTACAAATTACTTTTTGAAGAGGATAGTGCAATGAACGAATGGTTTAGCAATTCACCCAAGACGATTAAGGTGTTAAAATCTGTCATCGTCCCGACTCTGATTGCGATTTTGTTGTTTGCTTTTTCGCAGTATATGACCCCAAAAACGTGGGTTCCGGGTGGAACTGACCGCTGGAAATACCTTTTTACACAACCATTTGTTATTTTTCATTACGTTTACAATTTCATTTTACCGATAAATCTGGCTGTCGATACCGACTGGCAGGTTATCAGCACTTACAAAGATGATAGGGTTTTGGCTGGTATTTTGTTTGTTTTGACAATGTTGATGATTGCATTCAAAACCTCTAAAACACAAGAAAATAGACCAATTTCATTTGGTATTTTGTGGTTTTTTATAGCATTAGTACCAACTTCGAGTATTTTGCCATTTGCCGAGGTTTTAAACGACCATCGTACATTTTTTGCCTACATTGGACTGTTTTTGGCAGCGGCAACCTCGCTCCGAAACTACATCATAAATTCGGATGTGCTTCAATCTTCATTCAAAAAAGCTGCCCTTTTTTCAATTCTTGGATTGTATTTAGGATTTAATGCCTACGGTACATACAAACGAAATATTATTTGGAAAACGAGTGAGAGCCTTTGGAAAGATTGCACTATTAATGCTCCAAAAAATGGGAGAGCGTGGATGAATTACGGGATTGAACTCATGGCAAAAGGTGATTTTGCCGCTGCACAATCTTGCTATGAAAAAACCATTTCTTTATGGCCAGATTATCCGTATGTGTTTATCAATATGGGAATCACAAAGGCGGCTTTGGGAAACTTTACCGAAGCGGATGAAAACTTCAAAAAGGGTTTAAGTTATGGTCCGCTTATTCCGGATTCTTATAGTTTTTATGCAAGATTCTTAATTAATCAGAAAAGATTTGATGAGGCTAAAGTGTTGATTGACAAAGGTTTGAAGATTAGTCCACGTCATCAGAGCCTTTTAGAGATATTGGCAGAGTACAATGCTGCAATTGGTGATACCAAATCGCTAAAAGAAGAGAAAACTATCAAGTTGATTGGTAAACATACCACACTCGAAGACTACTTAGAGTTAAGTTTAAAATATTATAATGGCGGCGATTTCAAGAATTGTATCGAAGCGGCTCAATTAGCTCTATCGCTAAAACCCGATTATTCGTTGGCGTACAATAATATCTGTGCGGCTTATAATCGACTCGGAAAATGGAAAGAAGCCATCGAAGCTGCCGAAAAAGGTCTAAAAATTGACCCAAATAATCAGTTACTTCATGGGAATTTGGCAGAGGCAAGAAGAGGTTTATCCACTCAAAAATAAATACTGATTTATGAAAGACATTACGTGTATTGTTTGCGGAAACCAACAAAAAATAAGGCATAAACTCAAGTTTTATGTTTATAAATGTCCGACCTGTCATTTACAGACTTCTGATGCGAGCTTCGATTTATCCTTTAAATCAAGTTTACGAGAAGATAATCGAGAGGCTGGACTAAAAAAACTCCGATTTGCAAATTTTGAGTTAATTCAAAAGAAACTGATTCAAATATTAAACAATAGAAAAAAGCAAATTGTCGGGCTTGAGATTGGAAGCGGAAATGGTTGGTGGCTAAAAGTTTGCCAAGAAAACCAGATTGATTGTATCGGTATCGAACCCGAGGATAGTTTTAGAAAATATTATCAAGAAAATAACCTAAATGTTGTTGCAGGATTTTACCCAAACGAAGCTACGAAATCGCTGGATGGTTATGATTTTATCATTTTTAATGATGTTTTTGAGCATATTTCAGATTTAGATTCTCTTATTCTCAATCTAAAAAAAGATATAAAACCTAATGGAATTTTAATAATAAATCTACCGATAAGCACGGGTTTTTTCTACAAAATTGCCGAATTTCTTGGTATTTTTGGTATCAAATCATTTCTTAATAGGCTTTGGCAATTCGATTTTCACAGCCCTCATATCAACTATTTTAATGATGATAATCTTACCAATTTATTAAAAAAGTACAATTTTAAATTGCTTGACTCGATGCGGTTGGAATCCTTAGATTTTTCGAGTATCAAAGAGCGTATCATGGCCGATAAAAAAAATAGCCGCTTGAAAGCATCAATTTTCTCGCTCGGAATCCAATTACTCAAGCCTTTCATCCTTAATTCTAAGCCTGACATCAAAGTTTTTTATTTTTGTCAGAATCCTTAGTGCTATCTTTTTGTTGGTTTTCTTGCTTCAAAATTGCAATTTCTTGTGCCAACTTGGTAATGTTTTTTTGGAGTTTAGAATTGACAATTGATAAATGAAGCAAGTAAATCAAAATGATAAATATAAAACCCGTAAAAACCAAATTTGGAGGGTCGTAAACTCCAAAGAGTTCGGAGAAAAAATCAAGGCCTTTTCGCCAAATTGAGAAAACAATCAAGAAAAACGTACAAATAAGCCATACAATAGCGTATTCTTCTCGAAGTTTACCCTTTTTTATGAGGTAAGTGAGCGAAGATAAAAAAATAAGATTGATTAATATTACAATGATTTGGATACGTGCCATGACAAAACGTTATTTACGGAAATATGAGAAAAACATTGCAATTGTAACTTTAATCATGTAGTAAATGGTATCAAAGTATAAGATTGATGATTTGCCTCCTTGGCGTTTTTTCATAAATACTGGTACTTCCTCGATGTGTAGCCCTGCTTTGCCAAAAATCACCAAAGATTCTGGTTCGGGGTATTCATCGGGGTAATTTTTAGCTGCAATTTCGATAGCTTTTTTATCAAATAAACGAAATCCCGAAGTGCTATCGTAGATGCTGTTTCCAGTAAAGATACGATTCAGCCAATGAAAGTACCCGATGCCCAATCGTCGTAATCTTGAAGACTGAAACCCTTGTTTTATTTTGAATCTCGACCCAATCACCACATTTGCACCAGTTTGTACATAATGATTGAGTAGTTTAATCAATTCTTTTGGTGGGTGTTGCCCATCTCCATCCATCTGCACAGCCAAGTCGAATCCATTTCTTTGGGCAAATAAATAACCTGTTTGCATCGCTCCACCAATCCCAAGATTTATCGGAAGATTGAGTAAATTTACATTGTAATGGCTTACCGAATCGGCCGTTTTATCGGTCGAACAATCATTCACGACTAAAACAGATACATCGAATCTTTCATTTAATTCTAAATTTAGGATTTCTTTAATCAAATGCGGGATTGATTCCTCTTCATTGTAGCATGGTATTATAATTAAGACTTTCGGATTCATCATAAATAAAATTACGAGGGGCAAACATATAAACTAAATTGGATATTTGCTATCTAAAAAATACTAAAAATAACCAGTTCTTACATCAAAATAATGCTGGATAAAAATCAAAAATATTGTTTTAGCTTTCGTTTGCTACTGCTTGACCTATTGGTCTATTATCAATATC
>JALOLV010000211.1 GCA_025455785.1 Spirosomataceae bacterium
AAAAAAACAGGAAGATTTTGCGGGTAGCCTTCCTCTGTCTATTCAGAGACCGCAAAACCAAAAAAACGTGAAGCCAAAAAGAGAAATCATTTTAGAGAATTTAATAGTAGATGAGAGTTTCTTGAATTATTACTTTCGCAAAAACGAAGCTGATATTTGGGAATGGGAGGAGTTTCAGGAAGAAAACCCCGAACTACAACCAATTATAGATGAGGCCATAGAATCGCTCAATCGTCTTTCTTTAAAGTGGAATGAAGAGCAGATTCGTCAGAAGTTTTATCAATTAAAGAAGAAATTAGACGAAGAAACAAAAGTAGTGGCGATTAAACCAATTTATAAAATAGCCGTAGGCATAGCCGCAACCCTTGCTATTTTGATTGGAGTTTGGTGGATGTTTATCAAACAAGACGTTTCGCCGATTTATAAAGAATTAATTACCGATAAGATTCTGGTCGAAAAAGTAAATGACGGAAATCACCCAATGCTCGTCATGCTCTCGGATGGCAGCTCTATTTTATTACAAAAAAATAGTCGTTTGAGCTATCCGAAACAGTTTGTGGGAGATAAAAGGGAGGTATATCTCGATGGAGAAGCATTTTTTGAAATCGCCAAGAATCCACAAAAACCTTTTATGGTCTATGCCAACGAAATCGTAACGAAGGTTATCGGAACGAGCTTTACAATCAAAGCTCCGCACGGCGAGAAGAACATAAAAGTAATTGTGCGAACGGGTAAAGTTTCGGTTTATAGACTCAAAGAAATCAAAGAAAAGACCACCAAAACCAACCTCGAAGGGGTGGTAATCGCCCAAAACCAACAGATAATTTTTGATAAAAAACAGGTAAATTTCTCGAAATCGCTCATTGATGAGCCTCAGATTTTACAACAAACCCAACCATTCAAATTTGTATTTAACGACGAATCGGCAGCCGAGGTCTTTAAAACCATCCAAAAAGCCTACGGAGTAACCATCGTGTTTGATGAAGAACTAATGAAGGACTGCCCCATAACGGCATCGCTCAACGACGAGCCTCTATACGGCAAAATACAACTCGTTTGTCAAGCCATCGAGGCCGAATACGAAGTGCTGGATGGGCAAATTATCATCAATGGTCGAGGTTGTAAATAGAGTACCTTACTACTAAACAATAATAAACGGGCATTGAAGATGCTGCTACATCGACAATGCCCAACAGTTCAATTTTTTTCAGATTAAAAAAGAACCCAGTTTTATGTACAAAACCGTCTAAATTTATGAAAAAACATCAACTAACCAAGCAAGATTTGCTAAAATTTATGAAGTTTAGCTTGTTACAGAGTTTATTAGCTGTCATTTTTTCGAGTCTTACGTATGCTTATGACTCTAAAGCCCAAGAAGTTTTAGAGCAGCCCGTTACGATTCAATGTAACCAACAAAAACTTGAATCTGTACTGAGTAAAATCGAAGAAAGTGCCAATGTAAAATTCATTTTTAGTTCACGACTGATTCAAAGCACCCGTGTCGTTACGCTCAATGCTCGTCAAGAAAAGTTGTCGGCAGTTTTGGCGTCTCTTTTAAGCCCAATGAAAATCGGGTATCAGGTTAATGGCAATAAAATAATTTTGAATAGAATTGCCGAAAACCGTACCTCAATGAATGAAAGCGAAATCCCAAACGTGGCCGAAGAACTAATCTCCGGAAAAGTCGTTGATGCCAAAGGAGAGCCACTCCCCGGAGTAAGTATCACAATAAAAGGTAGCAATAAAGGCACTACAACAAACATCGATGGTACTTTCAGGATAAATGCTAACATCGGCGAAACCCTCGTTTTGAGTTTTATTGGTTTTGCCAACAAAGAAGTAAAAATTGCGACTAATCAGTCTATTTCTATCACTTTAGTAGAAAGCCTCTCGACTCTCAATGAGGTCGTTGTAACTGGCACACGCAGCAGCGGCCGCACCAAAATCGAAACACCAGTACCCGTTGATATTATACCGCTGGCCCAAGTAACCAATAACGTTGGGCAGGTGGACATCAATCAAATCCTTACGTTTATTGCTCCGTCATTTCAGTCGGCACGCCAAGCCATCGCCGACGGAACCGACCATGTGGACCCAGCCCAGCTTCGTGGATTAGGCCCAGACCAAGTTTTGGTATTGGTCAATGGCAAACGCCGCCACCAGTCGGCATTGGTCAATGTAAACGGAACCGTAAACCGTGGTACGGTTGGTACCGACATGAATGCGATTCCGGCAACGGCAGTGGATAAAATCGAAATCTTGCGTGATGGTGCAGCCGCTCAATATGGCTCAGATGCCATTGCGGGGGTTATCAATATTGTCTTGAAAAAACAAGAAGGACTAAGCGGTAATTTATCGCACGGCCTAAACGTAACTTCTTACGATAAGAATTGGGTAATCAATAACGGAAAAGACGCCAGCGTGAATGTAGCCGATGGCGGAACAACCCAAGTCGGCCTCAACTACGGAATAAAATTGGGCGATAGAGGATTTATCAACCTAACGGGCGAATACGTAAAACGTGGAGAGACCAATCGCTCTGGTACATACACTGGGCAGGTTTTTCCGTCGGTAAATGGTCAAAACATTGACAATCAACTACTACAAGAACGTGGACTCACTCGTGATGATTTTGATATGCGTATCGGTAATTCGAGAGTTTCGGGTGGTGGAATTGTCTTAAATTCGGAGTTCGGAATCAGCAAAAATGCCACTCTTTACGCATTTGGCGGATTCAACAATAAACGAGGTAATGCGGCTGGTTTTTATCGATACCCGAGTGGTGTTCCGGCGGCGGCACGTACCAATGTTTTTGCGGTTTATCCAAATGGTTTTTTACCCGAAATCAATTCTAATGTTACTGATATTTCGATGGCTGTGGGTGTAAGAGGTAAAATCAAAGATTGGAATTATGACCTAAGTAATACATTCGGACAAAACACCTTCGACTTCAATATCACGAACTCGGTAAATTACACACAAGCCTTGGCCTCATCGAGTTTTCAGCGTGAGTTTGATGCAGGCGGTCTGAAATTTTTGCAAAATACCATCAATTTAGACTTTAATCGTCGATTTGAGGTCTTGAGTGGGCTGAATGTTGCACTCGGAGCCGAACAACGTACTGACCAGTTTGGCATCAGAGCTGGCGAAGAAGCCTCTTGGAGAAACTACAATACTTCGGCTGGAGTGGCCGCTGGGGCTCAGGTTTTTGCTGGATTTTTGCCAAATAACGCCGCAACAAATAGCCGAAACAGCGTAGCTGCCTATGTCGATTTAGAGCAAGAATTTTCTAAGAAATTTTTACTTGCTGGAGCTTTAAGATTCGAGAATTTTTCAGATTTTGGCAGTACCCTCAACTACAAATTAGCAGGACGCTATAAGGTTGTTGAAGGCTTCGCTTTACGTGCATCGACCAGCTCGGGTTTTAGAGCACCGTCTATGCAACAAAGATTCTACGCAAAAACCAATACTTTGTTTGTTTCGCAAGGTGGCCAACTTGTAGCTGTTGAGAGTGGTACATTCACCAATGATAGCAAACCAGCCGAAATCTTAGGGATTCCGAAATTAAAACAAGAGACCTCGCAAAGCTATACCGTTGGTGCGACTGTTCAGTTAGGAACAAAATTTGAGCTGACCATTGATGCCTATCAAATAGACATCAAAGACCGTATTGTATTGACCAATAATTTCTCGGATGGTGGAAATGCCGCAATTAGGGCTCAATTGGCAGCGGCCAACGCCACAACAGCCAATTTCTTTACCAATGCTGTTGATACCCGTTCGAGAGGGATTGAGCCAGTCTTGAACTACAATACAAGAATCGGCGAAAACCAAACGCTAAGAATTACGCTTGCCGGTGTATTCATCAAAAATGAAGTAATTAAAGGAGCCGACGGAAAACCAGCCATCAAGGCATCACCGATACTGGTCTCGACCAATCAAGTCGGAAATTACTTCAACCGTGAAGACCAAAGCCGTATTGAGGTGGCCAATCCACAAGATAAAATCAGTCTAATGGCCAATTATAAAATCGGTAAGTTAGGGTTAATGGTTCGTGCGGTTCGTTTTGGAAAAGTTACTTATCTCGACCCGAGTATTGACCCAAGCAAACCGGAGAATTTTCCTGTCAATGCACTGACTGGTCAAAGACAAACCCTTGACCAAGTATTTGCCCCTAAAATCACAACCGATTTGACGGTGAATTATGAACTTCGCAAAGGAATGTCATTGTCGGTTGGTGGAAACAACATATTTGATGTCTATCAAGACCGTCATATTCATTCAAACAATTTCAGTTTAGGGCGTTTTGTATATTCACGCCGAGTACAGCAATTCGGATTTAACGGAAGGTATATTTTTGCGAGACTTAATTTTAATTTCTAAGTTTCTGTTTAGGTTGAATAGTTTTAAAGGTGAGGAAGTTTTTCTTCACCTTTTTTTGTATATTTAATTCAACAAAATTTTAAAAATAATGGCCGAACTCAAAACCAAACAAACAGATGCGAGTGTAGAGGCATTTATCAATTCTGTCGAAAACGAAACAAGACGTAGTGATGCCTTCAAAATCTTAGAAATAATGACCGAAGTCTCACAATCGGAGGCCAAAATGTGGGGACCTTCAATTATTGGATTCGGAAATTATAAATACAAATATCCAAATGGGAAAGAGATGGATTGGATGGAGGTGGCCTTCTCGCCCCGAAAACAAAATTTAGTTTTTTATATCGCCGATGGCTTCGATAATTTCGAGAGGCTTGTCGGGCAGCTTGGCAAGGTCAAAACCTCAAAGGCATGTATTTATGCTAATAAATTGAGCGATTTAAACCAAAGTATCCTACGCCAACTGATTTCAGAATCTTTAGAGTATATCCGTAAAAAATAAAAACCGAATATTTTTCAGCCCTTAAACTATCGATGAAAACCCGCCACCTCGTACTGAGTTTTTTAGTGTTGCTATCTATCATTACGTTTTTAGATAGGGTCTGCATGAATGTTGTCAGCAAATACGTAAAAGCTGATTTAGGACTTGATAACGAACAATTTAGCTACGTTCTGGGGGCTTTTTCGTTAGCATACGCACTTTTCGAGATACCAACTGGAGCAATGGGTGACCGAATCGGAGCCAGAAAAGTACTTACCCGTGTTGTAGTCTGGTGGTCGGCGTTTACGGCACTCACGGGTACAGCTTTCAATTTTATTTATTTGGTTGCTGTTCGTTTTTTCTTCGGTATTGGCGAAGCTGGAGCATACCCAAACGCTTCGTTGGTCATTTCTCGGTGGTTTCCTGCTGTCGAAGTCGGTAGGGCTCAATCATACATTTGGGCAGCCGCTCGGATTGGTGGCTCACTAACTCCACTCGTCGTAATTCCGTTGGTTCATAATTTAGGCTGGCGAATGGCATTTGGGGTTTTGGGGTTAGTTGGAATCGCTTGGGCGGCTGTTTGGTATTGGTGGTTTAGAGATAATCCATCCGAAAAATCGGGAATTTCAGTAGCAGAAATCGAAGAAATTGAGCAAAATAGAATCATCAAGCACCACAATCATAAAATTTCGTGGCAAACCATCATGGCCGATTCTAATATTTGGGCATTAATGTTGATGTGTCATTTATTTTTTTATGCGGCATATTTTTTTACCAATTGGTCGAATACGTATTTTCAAGAGGGACGTGGAATGACCGAAGAACAAAGCAAAAATTTTATCTCGCTATCGTATTTTCTCGGTGCAGTCGGGTGTTTGATTGGTGGTTATTTGAGCGATTATTTAGTAAAAAAACGAGGGTTGAAGTTTGGGAGACGTGCCGTCGGTTTTATTGGTTTGGGGTCATCGAGTATATTTTTTCTTTGGGCTGGTCTTACAACCGATAACACATTGGCTGGTTACCTATTGGCCATCTGTGTACTAACAAAAGATTTGGCATTACCCGTAGCATTTGCGACTTGTGTAGATATTGGCAAACAAAACGCTGGCACTGTGGCTGGTTCGATGAATTTTGCCGGACAAATGGGCGGATTTTTTATCACAATGCTCAAAATAGACCCTACGAGAGAGTTCAAAGAAACTCAAAAATAAAAATCGGGCTTGAAACCCGATTTTTTATTAAATTTTTATCAATTTGCTCCTAAAACTACCTGCTGGGCATTTTTTTCGAGCGTTGCATCGTAAAACCAATATTTAACTTTAACCGAGCCTTTTGTGTATTTTTTGAGAGAAGCATCGGGCTGCTCTTCATAAATCTCTCTCAATTCAAATAAGTATATATCGTTATTTTTTGCTTTTGAGGTAAGTGCCGAAATCGAACCGTAGCCGGGCAATGAAACA
>JALOLV010000212.1 GCA_025455785.1 Spirosomataceae bacterium
AATACCGATATTGAATCCTAAAATACTCAAAACCATTTGGCGGGTCGAGAGTTCTAAGTTTTTGAGCGTTTCAGAAAATGCCAGTCCGTGAATCAGCCCGAAAATACCCGCCAAAAGCAATTCTTTTTTCGGATAAATTGGTCGAAAAGCGTGCAAAGCCGAAACCAGAATCGTAATGGCAATCAGAATTTCGATGGGTTGCACGGGGAAGTTCAGCCATTCAATTGTTCCTAAAATCAAAGTTAGCGAATGCCCGACTGTAAAGGCTGTAACAACTTTTAGTAAATTTTTTAAACTTTCTTTTGTTCCCGCAAACTTACCCCAACGCATTTCTTCGACCAATAGCATAGCTGGCAACAGGAGCGTCAAGACGAAAAGAATATGGTCGGTGCCTTCTTTGATATGCGAAACCCCCAACGAAACCATGTTTTTGAAGCCTTGCCATGTGCTTCCTTGATTCAAACTTACTTGAAAAGGGTTTAGTTTGCCGTTTACTACATCCCACTCAATCACGCCGAGTTGCATCATTGTTGTATCTTCTCTCACAAAACCCTGTTGCCAATCTTGCTTGACTTGAATCAAGGTTTTATGACTTGCCACTCGGTGTAGGATGACATCGTAATCGAAGTAAAAATTGCGTAAATCGTAGTTTTTCGGTGGCGTCATCTCAAAAAAAACTATCAGTTCTTTATAAACACCCACAATAGGGTCAGTCGTTTCAACGACTTTCATTTCGCCAATTTTCACTTGCCAAGCCTTACCCTCTAAACTTTTAGGACGAATATGCTCCATCAAATAGCTGCGGAGCGTATCGCCTAATCTTTCGACCAATCTATCAGATTTTTCATTGACTTGCATCCTGATTGCCGATTGAAGTTCTGAAAGCGGCAACATGATTTCGCCCGAAATGTGTTTTTCGTGTACTTTCAAAACCACCATAGAGTTGGGCATCGGGTGGGCTAAAGCATTGAGCGAAAGTAAAGTGAAAAATAGGGTGAGGTGAAATCTACAAAAAGTATTCATCATAAATCTTAAAACTTAACCATAAAACTAAGCCTCGCATTAAAGGGAGTTCCGGGTGTAAAATGGATTTCCTCCACTGGATTTACCTCATTTTTTAAACGACTTAGGGTATTAAATTGTGTTTCTTTCCATTTGGTATTGAAAATATTTTGAATCGAAAGCTCCACCGAATAGCGGTTTTTAGAGTAATTGATGAGGGCATCGCTCACAAAATAGCCTTTGGCAACCACGCTGTTGTCTTCGTTGGCGGGTCGGTCGCCAACGTATCTGTATCTTAAACTACCGCTCCAACCATTTTCATTTTTGAGGGTGAGCCCGCCAATGCTTGTGAAATTCACCGCCAACGGCAAGAAATTTTGTCCTTCAGCTTCGCCAACGGCTCTTGGTTTTGCCCAGTTGGCATCAATATCGAAGAATAATCTTTTGGCAAGCTGATAACGTATCGAAACATCAAAGCCACTCCTGACCGATTGCCCCGAAGGCTCAACCACACCAGCATCGCCCACATAGACAAACTCTTGGTTCATCCATAAATACCAATATGAAGCATTAATCACAAGTTTTGTAAATGGCTTCCAGATTGTACCCAAGTCAGAACCATAAGCGGCGGGGAGTATATCCAAACCTCTCTTTTCAACAACCACACGGGTGTCGTTTGAATGAAAGCCTTTGCCCGAAGTGAGATATAATTGTAGGTTTGGATTGTGCGTATAATAAAAATTCAATTTTGGCGAAACGATTGACGCATTGGCTTTTAACAACGAATTGTTCTGTAATTTATCTAAATATTGATTATTGAAATAGTCGAACCTAAGACCCACCGTTGCCGAAAGTTTTGGGCTGATTTGTACGGTTTCGTCGGCATAAAGACCTAAGTTAGCTTCGTTTACGTTACCTAATTTAATGGCTTCGAGCAATTCGGTGCGGTTTTTTGTGTACGAAAGTTCCGAATTTCGAGTAATATCGTGGCGATAATTCAATCCTACGTTAAAGGTTGCTTGCTTGTTGCCAATGCCATGGGCAATCGAATAATTACTATTGTATCCCCAGAGATTACGCCCTTCTTTTTGTCTGATTTGGTCTCCATTGATGGGGTCTTCTAAGAAAAACGTAAAATTTGAAAACAATGTAAAGTTGTAATTAGAATAGAAAAACTGATTTTTCCAAACATGATTCCGCTTGTTGAGGGTCAAGAACTCCGCATTGAAATTTGTTCGGCTTGTTTCTCCGCCTTCGGTTGGGTCAATCGAGCCAAAGAATCCAATTGTGCCGTCTGCTACCGCACGTTCAGGGATTTGTCCCGAATGATTCCATTTACTCCAAAAAGTTGATGCCGAAAGTGTAAGCGTTGTATTTTTATTGAGATGGCTGTGGATTTTCCCCAAAAGATTGATTCGATTGAAGTTTTGTGGAGCCTCAAAATATGAATCTGAATAATTGTATTCTCCTGCCAAATAGGCGTTATTTTTTTCATTTTTCAAGAGATTCACCCCCGAAACTAAGCGATAAGTATTGAACTGACCGATTTCGGCTTTGACAAAACTTTGGTCGAGGGTGGTTTTTGTCTTGAAATTTGCCCAACCTGCCGTGCTGAAATTGCCCTTATCGGCATCATAAAGTCCTTTTTTGAAATCTACGCCTTCGATTAATTCTGGAATGATAAAATGAGCATCGGCATAGCCCTGTCCGTGAGCGTGCGAAACCATATTGATAGGCATTCCGTCCACGGTCAATTGTATGTCGGTTCCGTGGTCAATATCAAAACCTCGTAAAAAAATCTGTTCGGCTTTACCTCCGCCTGCGTGTTGCCCGATTACCAAACCCGGAACAATCCTTAAAACCTCTTGTGAATTATTGATGGTGCGAGTGCGAATATCTAAACTCGAAATAACTTGTTGATGCCGTGGATTGGTCGCCGAAACTTTTACTTCGCTCAATGAAATTTCGGTGTCAGTTAAGCTAAACTCAACTATTGAGGATTCGTCTTGTTTTATACTAACAGACTGTATTTCAGTTCGGTATCCAATATACGACACCTCAATTTTATAAGTGGCAGGGTTCAAGTTGTTTATTTGGAAATAACCCGTCGCATCGGTCGTAGCACCTCTGTCAAAACCAGCAATTGTGATACTTGCCCCAACGATTGGCTGTTTGTTTTTTTTATCAATCACTCTCCCAACAATGCTACCCAAGTGAGCATAGACCGATGGAAAAGTAAGTAGTAATAGAATTGTTAATAATTTTGATGATTTCATGTGATGAGATATAAGAGAATGAGCCTACTAAAATAGAGTAACTCTACGAAATAGCCTTAGAAAATTTTTTCTAAAACTATTTCGCAAAAGTTTCTACAAATTTTTAGTTTCCACCATAATCGGCTTTTCTATCTCTCCAAACCGAGTGAGGGTGCACACCAGTTCTGATAACAATACCACTCTGCATCGACCACTCAATCCATACACTTGGGCCATCTATCAAGATGTAATCCCCTTTTTCGGCCATTGTAGTACCGCCAACATACGAGACGTACGTATCATCTAATTCGGCTTTATATTTGGCCAAAACTGCCGCCGCCGCTTTGTCATCCAAATCATCTACATAGGTTTTGATAGCGGCCAACAATAAATCTTTTTTAGCTTGTGTAAGTGAGCTTGCCTTGATACCCGTTTTAGTAGTCGGGAAGGTACCGTCTTTTTGTGGCCCTACTATTATGTCGTTTTGAGCCGCTGCACGTTTAGCCGTTGTTAGTTCTGCAGCACTCAAGCTCTTTAAAAAGTTTGATAAAGCCGCTGTTTCTTGAACCAAAGGCTGAACCAACTTGCCTGTATTGGTCGATGTCCAAGTCGGATAGGGTTCTGTTGAGCGGAAAGACGGAGTCCCGCCAGTCATTTTTCCGTTGTTGTAAGTAAAAATATTCGTGCCATGATGCCCGCCAATTTGTAAGCACCAAAGACCTGTGGCACTTGGAGTTCCGAGAAATGCTATGTAGTAATTGCCTTTCCCATAGCCACTTCCGCCACCATTTGCCAATAAATAATCATCAGCATCAATGATGCCAGTATATTCTTCATTTCCTTCGTTTGCACCCGTACCGGTTGATGCCTTCAAAAGATTATAGAAAGCTGTCCATTGTGCAGTAGAAAACGTACTTGATGCCAAACCAACACGATTTCTGTATAAAGATTGCGGTAAATTGCTCCATAATTTTGCTTGTGCGAGCGTATAATCATACTGAAGCGAAGTAGCTTGGCTCGATGAAAGCGATGCCTTGAAGGCATTTGCCATCGCTACAATGTTTGCCATATCGGTATCAACATTCCAACCGGCGGTGCTTGTCGTTCCGCCACCTGTTGAGGCTGCATTAACACTCAGCGAAAGTGTGCATGATTGTCCACCAACCGAGATGGCAAAAGTAGCCGTTCCGCTTGCCGATGGCGTACCCGTAATGGCTGAAGCAACCGAAGAGCCCGCCGCATAAGCAGCTCCATTTCCGCCAGTGTACTGAACAGTAGCTGTTCCGGCAAAAGCGGCGTTGGCAGATGGTGTAGCTGAAAATGATGCCGATGAGCAGCTAAGTGCCGAGACACTCGCCGATGTAGAACTTGTTACTTCCTCTTCTTTACAGCTAAAAACCAATAGTAATTTATCTATATTCAAATAGACGAATCTTTTTTACAGTCCGTAACCAAAAGAGTTGTGTTTGAAAGCGAAAAGGAAAAAAACGTAAGTGAATCGCCGAATTAGCCCTTTTCATACCATTTTTTAAATGAAGTTACCTTTTCTTTGCTGATTATAATTTCAAACGGAGAGTTTGGATTTGTATGAACCATGACTCTACTATTGTTGTAAGGTTCGATGGCTTCGACGCTTTCATGCGAGAGAATATATTGGCGATTGGCTCTGACAAACTCATCGGGGTCGAGTTGGGTTTCAAGGTCTTCTAACTTGAAGTCAAGCACTAATTTCCTTCCGTCGATGTGCTGACCGAAAACCAGTCCGTTTTCGATAAAAAAATAGGCAAACTCACTGGTTTTAACAGGAATTAGCTTGTTTCGATATTTTACCAAGAAACTTTTTCGGTAATTTTTCGGAGTAAAACTTTGTTGTTGGATGAGTTGCTGGAAAACTTCTTGCTTGATTAATTGTTGGTTTTTGAATTTTTCTATGGCAAATCTGAGCGATTCTTCGTCGATGGGTTTCAAAATATAATCAACACTATTGACCTTGAAGGCTCTGATGGCGTATTCATCAAAAGCAGTCGTGAAAATAATGGGTGTTTTGATAGAAATTTGCTCATAAATCTCGAACGAAATACCATCGGCCAACTGAATATCAGAGAAAATTAAATCGGGAGAATCATTTTTTGTAAACCATTCGATAGCCTCCGAAACGGTTTCGATAATTGTCAAAATTTCATGCTCAAAACCACTTTGTTTTAATAAATATTTGAGTTGATTCGCCGCCGCCGCTTCGTCTTCTATGATGATGATTTTCATACTATCAATGGTAAAATGACCCTAAATTCTTCGTTTTGCTGGATTTCGATTTCTTGATTGGCCAAAATTCTAAATCGCTCATTCAGATTGGCCAAACCAATGCCCGTACCTTCCGAATTTGGTTTCAGGTTCAGCGAATTGCTTACCGAAAGGGTTTGGTTTTCTGAATCGACAACGATTGTTAAGTACATGGGTTTTGTGGTCGAAATAATATTGTGTTTTATGGCATTTTCGATGAGAAGTTGGGTTGAAAGCGGCGGAATTTTGTATTTTTCAATTTCAGAAAGGTCTTTCCTGATTTGGAGGTTTTCGCCAAATCTTATCTGTAATAAAAAAATGTAGCTATCGAGCAGCGAAAGTTCTTCTTTCAACGAAACCAACGATTGTTCCTGCATACTCAACGAATACCGCAGCACCTGCGAAAGTTTCTGCAAATATTGCTGACTTTTGGCCTTATCGTCGTTGATGAGCCAACTGAGCGTATTGAGCGAATTAAATAAAAAATGCGGGTTCAGTTGGTTCTTTAAAGAATTAAGCTGAATCTGCAAATTTTCGGTTTTAAGATGCTCATTCTCGAGTAGAATTACATTTTTCTGTTGCATTTCGTTGATGAATTTACTGAAAAAGTAGCCGAATCCCAAAACCAATAATCCACGAATAATGACCGTTATGACCATCATCTTTTCACGAATCCCCAATAACATATTGAGTGAACTTAACAGCATCACAAATACAAAAAAAATAAATATCGGATACGTTATTTTCTGTCCTTTGGTTTTTTTTAGTGGAGAACGAAAAAAGAAAATGATGCTAATCGAAAACAATAAACAAATCAAAATTTGAATTAAAATATCAATAATTGCCAATGCTGGCCCTTGCAAATTAAGAAAATTTGTGTGATTCAGGTGTAATGATTTGTGTATGTTCGGAGACCCACCACCCAGATTTAACCGAGGCAATTGCAAAAAGATTATCGGAAAATTCACAAATACTGAAACCAGTAAAGAAAATATCCAAATAAACCGTTTGATTGAAGGGGCTTTTATCATTAAGTTTTTTTATGAAAGATAACCCAAAAGTAGTATTTTTTGATAGGTTATTTCCGTAAAATCGAAGTGAAAAGGAAAAAAAGGTGGGTAAATAGGAGAGATTGTAGGGACACGCCGTGTCCCTACAAATAAACATCATCATTTCAGCGTAAAACTATTCAGATACGGCTCGATAAATGGTTGATAATAGTCGTATTTAGGCGTTTCGGCTGAGAAAGTTACGATATAAACCTTTCCTGATTTTACGTAGTAATATTGTCGCCAAGTTTGTTTGAAGTTATTTTTTTCGCCCGAATAAGTAAGCCTAATCACATTTGATTTCAGTTTTTTCTTCTCAATCACCTTAAAGTTTTTGACTACTTTTGGTAGATAATCTATCGAAAATTGGGCGTATTTATCGACTGTGTATTCTGCCGATGGCAATGGATTAAAGGTAAGATTGATACTCTCGGTATAAATATCAGGATAATTCAGGGTATCGGCAGGGGCGAGAATCGAACATTCATTGACTGCACAAGTTTCTTTCAATCGCCAAGTAGAAGGGTAGTTGATTTTGTAAGGTTTAAATTCTAAAACTTTCACGCTGTCGGCGGGAGTGGAGGCTCGTGCTGTTAAACTGAGACACGTCAAAAGTATTAGGCCATATAATTTCATCATGATAATATTTTAAGTTTGGGTATATATCAAATGGTTCTTTGTTTAGAATTGATTGAATGGTAAAAATACAAAAACAACCCAAACTATTCTAAGAGGTCAATCTAAAATAGTTAATGAGAATTCAAAACATTCTGATTATCAGTGTTATATCAACGATTACCCATTGACGAATTACATAAACTAATGAATATCTTACACACAATGATAATTTAAGTTTTTTGATTTGATTAAGTGATGATTGACATTATCATAAAAATTCCGTTCAATAAATTATGATTTGAAAGTTGTAGAAATGATAATATATTTGTTTGATTAACCCTTTACTTAAATAAAACATGAAAACTAAACTTACCCTTCTTATTATTTTGGCGATATTTACAGCCCAAATCACTGCTGGACAAGATGTTAAAACTGAAACAATTTCGTTTCAAGTCAGTCCAGTCAAAGCTAATGTTTCAGACTTGATTGAGTACGAAAGGCGAAATCCTGTTAAAGTTGAAGTTCCTGATTTATCAAAAAAGATGCCTAAAACGGGCTATCCGGCAGATTTAGCATTACCCGATGGTGCCAAGATAATTCCATTTAGTGGAGTTTCAAATACTAATAGTCCCGACCCGGTCCCGACTCCCAATGTGCCTTCTCCGGCTCCAAGCCTTACTTTCGAGTCATTGATAGATAATATTTCATCTATACCACCTGATGTTCAAGGAGTTGTAGGCCCAAACCATATTTTTACTGTACTAAACTCTCAATATCGTTATCATAATCGCACTACTGGTGCAACACTTTCAACTGTTACACCAAACACATTTTGGTCTCCAACTGGAAAAACAGGTATTTTTGACCCAAATATGGTTTATGACCCATTTAACAATCGTTGGATTTTTGCAATCTGTGCGAGAACCAATCCTGAATCATTTATATTAATAGCAGTTTCTCAAACAAACGACCCAACTGGTACCTGGAATTACTATACGATTGATGTGGATGCTAACAATGTCAATTGGTTTGATTACCCAAGTTTGGGTTTCAATAAAGACTGGATTGTGGTTGGGGGCAATATGTTTAGTAATGCCGCTAATGCCTTTGCAGGAGTACAGATTTATGCCTTTGATAAAGCTACGATGTATGCAGGTGGCACATTAGATAATACCAAATTTACGCTATTTGCTACGGCAGGAAGTACAATTGGGGCTACCCACACCCCCGCTTATACCTATGATAATACATTAAATAGGATTTATTTATTGCAGCATTGGAATAGTTCGTTAGCTACTTGGCGGATGTGGGAAATTACGGGTACAACCCACCCACTTACGATGACATCGCTTGGTTTTCCTACAAATAACTCTGCTTGGAGCGGGGCCGGTATTTTAGCTTCACAACCCACAGTAGCTGCTTCTCAATACATTGATGCAGGCGATACCCGCATGCAAAATGTGGTTTATAGAAACGGAAAATTGTGGGGTACGCAAGGTATATTTTTGCCGAGTGGTTCGGCTCCAACGCGGGCATCCTGTCAAACTTGGGAAATAAACCCAACGGGTTTGGTTGTCAATCAGTCAATCAGGATTGATGATAATGATGGTGTTGCCCCACAAGAACATTTTTATTATCCAAGTATTGCGGTCAATGCCAGTAATGATTTATTAATGGGTTTTGCTCATTCTTCTGTCAACCATTTTGCGGGCGGAATGTATGCTCTCCGAAAAGGTACTGATGCCAGTGGGACAATCCGAGAAAATGTACGATTCGCTAATGGATTGGCAACATATTATAAGACCTACAGCGGTACACGAAATCGTTGGGGTGATTACACTGCTACTGTTGTTGACCCGGTGAATGATACCGATTTCTGGACAATACAAGAATTTGCTTCAACCAATAACGGAACTTATGATAGATGGAGTACCCAATGGGCAAAGGTCATCCCTCCTGCCACAAACGCAATTACAACAAATGCTCCGTCGTCATTAACTCTTTGTGCGGGTAAAAACTACAACCTAACTTTTACTGCCGCAGGGGTTTACAATACGGGCAATGTTTTTACTGCTCAATTGGCTACCAGTAGCACATTTGTATCTCCGACTACCATTGGTACTGTTACAAGTACTACCGCAAGCACCATCACGATTAATGTACCTACGAGTATTGCTCCGACAGGAAATAATTACCGAATCAGAGTAATAGCCAGTAACCCTTCGACAACGAGTGGCAATAATATTGCCGTAACTGTTATTTCGACGAATCTCACCGTTAGTTCGGCAACTACTGCTCCATTTGAAGCCGTTGAAAACATTGATAACTCTGGAGTGATGAATCCTACCGGAAATGTGAGTTACAAATCAGGAAAGTCGATAACGCTGAGTTCGGGGACATCTCCAACAAAGAATTTTACATTTAATTCAACGGGTGGAAATGTTTTTGAAGCCAAGATTCAGGCTTGTCCTTATTAAATTTAGTTAATATTACAACCTTTTTGTTGTTGGCAGACTCTTTGTAGTAGAATCAATAAATAGAAACCCAAATGAAAACTAAATTGTCATTGATAGTTCTTTTAGCTATCATTTTTGGTTGCGAAGGTGTAAACATTGAAGCTGATAACATTGGCTCGATAGAAGGAAAAGTTACTATCGGTCCACTTTGTCCGGTTGTTTCAGTAAATACGGCAGGTAATCCTTGCGGATACTCAGATGCACAAATGAACGCTATCTATGGAGCTTATAAAGTAGTTGTAACTGCTGCCAATCAAGCGACAAAGAAAGAATCGACCTTAGATAAGTCAGGGGTTTTTAAATTTGACATACCCGAAGGCTCCTACGAAGTAGCTGTCCAGAAAGTAGATGGCTCTGTAATCGGGGTTAGTGGCCAAAAATCAACTGAAGTATTGACCACCAAGGTTGTAAAGAGCCAAGTCTCACGATTAGAAATTAGCATAGATACAGGTATTAGGTAATTGCTTTTTTAGTAGTTAATCAAAATAGTTATCGCAAAGGCAAACCTGTTGATGATGGAAATTCATTGATTATCAGTGCTATATCAACGATTGACCATTAATAAATTACATAAACTAATGAATATCTCACACTTTAGAGTATTTGGTAAAGAAAACAAAGGCAATAATTCTTATAGGGTTATTGCTTTTGTTTTTCAGTGAATGTAAAGTGAGTCAGGGATTAAAATATTGTGTGAATCTCTCACTATAAGCGTATTAAGTGCTTGGGGGGCATATTTAAGTAGTGAAGAATTTGCTCTACTCTTCCTTTGACCTCCAGACTGGTGATATATTCTACCCCAATCCTTGTCATTGGCTCAACTGGTTTGCTCGGAAAACCCGTTACAAATGCACTCATCGAAGCTGGATTTGCAGTAAGCGTTTTGGTTCGGGATGAAAAGACGGCAAAATCACTTTTTCCGAAAGCTGAAATATTCGTTGGCGATTTAAAATCAAAAACTGATATTCAGAATGCCATGCAAGGGCAAGATGCCATTCACTTAAATCTATCGGTCAAACAAACCGAAAAGCCAGACGATTGGCATGCCGAAGGCCAAGGTTTAGACAATATTTTAGAAGTTGCTAAACAATGTAATGTCAAGAGAATCAGCTATTTATCTTCGATTGTGCATCTATATCAAGGCATGAATAGTTTTGATTGGTGGGTTTTCAGAATCAAACAAGAGGCTGTCCAGAAGATTAAAAATTCTGCAATTCCATATTCTGTTTTTTATCCGTCAACTTTTATGGAAAGCATTTTTTATCAATCAAAACAAGGAAATAAAATAGCTTTGGGAGGAAAATCTGAGCATCGGATGTGGTA
>JALOLV010000213.1 GCA_025455785.1 Spirosomataceae bacterium
AATTTTGACAAAACTATCATTGAATACTAAAAGCCTTTGGTAAAAACCAAAGGCTTTCTTAATTTACCTCTCCAGCACCCAAACCCCTCTACCATAAGTCGCAATAACCATTGTATTGTCTCGTGGATGAATGAAAAGGTCTTGCACCGAAACACTTTTCGGGAGGTTGGCTTGCATACTTTCCCAGTTTTTACCCCCATTTTTTGATGAATAAATACCCAAATCTGTTCCGCAGTAAAGGATGCTTTTATCTTTTGGGTCTTCACGAATAACGTTCACTGGCGATGCAGGTAAATCTCCAGAAATACTTACCCAAGTCTTACCAAAATCGTTTGATTTATAAACATACGGCGTAATGTTATCCTCTCGTCTATCGCTCAATGTCAGATAAACTACTCCGTCTTGGTATTGCGATGCCTCCAAGCGTGAAACGTGCGAGTTAGCAGGAATACCTTTCATAATCTTAGTCCAAGTTTTGCCATCATCGGTCGTGATGTGTACATTTCCGTCATCCGTCCCAACATAGAGCGTTCCTTGTTTAAAAGGAGATTCGGCAATCGCCGTTATCGCTTGGTGAGCTACGGCATACGGCAATTTACCCATCCTATTTTTATCATTATTGCTCAAATCGGGGCTGATTCGTTTCCAAGTTTCGCCCATATCAGTTGATTTGAACAAATATTGCATTCCGTGGTAAACAGTTTTATTATCGTATTTTGAGATTAGCGTATAAGCCAACCATTCACCACGATGAGTTTCTTCGTCTTCGGCTTTTTTGATGGTAATATTTTTGGTACGTTCCTTACCCGATTTACTCAAATCCGACCTTTGGATTCGTCCATAAAAAGCACCCGGCACAAAATGCCAACCATTCTTTTTATCATCGGCACCATTCCATGCCTTCCAAGTTACGTTTGCTCCCATTGAGCCTTCGTCTTGTACCGAGCCTTGTACATTAAAAGGCGTTGCCATATCGTAATGAATATTATAAAACTGCGTGGTCGGAATCTCCTTAAAGAAATTCTTCCAAGTTTTTCCGCCATCGTAGCTTACCACAACACCGCCATCATTGGCATTTAAAATATAATTAGTATCTGATGGGTCAATCCACATGCCGTGATTATCGCCATGAATCCGTGTTTCGGGCGTGTTTCCTCCACGAACGACCTTCCAAGTTTTGCCTCCGTCGAGCGATTCGGCAATATTCAATCCCATGATAAAAACTCGATTTTCGTTAACAGGGTCAACCCTAATCTGACTAAAAACCCAGCCGTACGTTCCGCCAAAAGTCTCCATTTGCTTATCATTTTCACTCATTTTAGTCCAAGATTCGCCTTTATCGCTACTTTTATAGACTTCTGCACCCAAAATTACCAATTCTTTCGGACGACCGTACGAATCCAACTCGCCCTCGTTTCCTTGGCGTTTTGGTGTATGATTATCCACATACGCATACAATACATTCGGTTTAGCGGCACACATTGCCAAGCCAATTCGCCCCGTGTTTTTTGTATCTGGTAAGCCATTTTTGATAATTTTCCAAGTTTTACCACCATCGGTTGTTTTGTAGAGATAATCACCGTCTTCGGGGGTTGGGTCGCTCCAGCGTTTACGAATCCTATTCCACATCGAAGCATAAAGTGTATTGGGGTCAGATGGGTCAAAAAGCAAATCTATACAGCCCGTTTTTTCGTCTTTATACAAAATCTTCTTCCAAGTTTTGCCGCCATCGGTTGTTTGATAAACCCCACGGTCGGCGTTGTAGCTCCACTCATTGCCACTTGCAGCCACATAAACAATATTGGGGTTGCTCGGGTGAATCACCACACGGGCAATCGTACTGGTGTTTTCGAGGCCAATGTGCTGCCAAGTTTTACCAGCATCGGTCGATTTATACATACCTACACCCGGCAGCGAAGCCCTGAAAATATTTGCCTCACCCGTTCCGACATAGATTACGTTTGGATTCGACTTTGAAACCGCAAAATTACCAATCGCTTGTGTTGCTTCCTTGTCCATCAAAGGTTGCCAAGTTTTGCCAGCGTCTTCGGTTTTCCAGAATCCACCCGTGGCAAATCCTGCATAAATGATATTTTTATTACCTTCGATTCCCCATACGTCGGTCGCACGTCCGCTTGTGTTATCCGGACCGAGCAATCGCCAATTAAGGTTTTTATAGGATGATTTATCAATCAAGGCCTCGTGTTTTTTGAACGCATTTTGACGGTCAGTACCCGTCGAAGCCCGATTATTATTTACTTGAGCAATGATTTGTTGATGAGCAAACACTGCCACTAAAAGAAGTAGTTTTTTCATATAATTCAGGGGGTTGATTATTCTAAAATAAATCAAAACATCTGATTTACAAACACAAAATCGGCAAAAGATAAATTTGTATCGGCATTCGTGTAGATTGTACTAATTTGATATGTCTTATCCGAAGAGAATACATAGAAATTCTTTGTAAGAACCCGCCGTGGCGTATTCTTACGGTATTTTCATTGAAGAAATTTTCAGCTATCAAACAAAAAAGGAATTAAAGAGGATTTGCCCCATCTCTAATGCCTTCTTGTTTATAAATTATCAACGATTTGATATTTTTCACATCTCCATCTCGGCCTTCTGAGTTTGGCTTGAGAAAGTACTCTCAAAAATCTTATCGGCATTGCCAGTTTCAAAGCCTTCTCTTCGGTGTTCTCGGCCAATTTGGTCGACGGGTAAATCTGCAAATTGTGGCAGCACCTTTCGCTCGGCAAACTCGACGTAGCTTCCCGAAATACGATGAGTTGAGCCATCGGCAAATTCAGCATCTATCATCTCGGCAACTGTACTACTCTGCAATAAACCACCATCGGGACTGATTTTAATTTTCCCGCCCGAATCATTCAGCTTTACACCTATCGATTCCAAAAACTCATTAAATTTCCGAATATCGCCATAACCATTCGGTAAATTATGCACCGAAATTGTATAGTGATTGAGGTAATATCGGTTGTAAATCACCCAAGCCGCGTATTCGCTTGCCTGTTGAAGGGTTTCGTAGTCTTCCCAAGAGGGCGTTCGCCAAAGCGGCGTATGCAAAAACGCATCAACAGCAGCGGCATCGTTTAAATCAAGGGCATCAACGGGGTCGGTTTTTACCTCATCGGTGTAGCTCGTGATGATGTTTTGGATGTGCTGCGGCAAATCCCAAACGCGGAGTTCGCTAACAAAAATCCTCGGATACTCGGGGCTTGGCGGTGCATACCAGTAAGCATTGAGTTTTTTTCCTTCAAAATAGAAATACTCACGTTTTTCGTAGCCAAAATGTGAAAATATCTTCTCAAAAGATTGAATTCCGAGTTGTGGAACTCCCATCGTTCTGAAAGCCACATGGTCGTTTTCAATGTCTGCTATATTATTAATAATGCCCTGCTCAACCATCGCATTGGCGATTTTGAGTACATCTGGAACACGCTCACGATACCTGCTCATGAGACCGTTCATTACGTATTTAAGTGTTTCGTGCTGCATAATAAATGAGAGAATTAGTGCCACAATGGAATTGAATGAGTGAATTAGCGAATAGGTTATTCGCACTTCATTTTCAATTCTATTTATTTTAATCTTATAATCATTTAAAAATCATGAATCATGGGAGAAAAATTGCCCGTTGGTTGTTTTTAGGAATTCATCGAAGTTGATTTCTTCTTGTTTGATAAATCCTTTTTGTGGCAATTTAGCATCGGCGACCATCTCAACAACTGCCGCAACCGAGGCCGCCGTTGTCCAAGAAATTGCTCGCCAATGTACTCCGTCAATCTCAATCGGGTGGTAGGCTCGGTAGAATTCTTCTCGTGCCAATTCATCGCCCTTCCAGCCTTCTACGACCGCATACACATATACAACATCTTCTCGCACCGGAGGTTTCGCTTCGGTCAAAATTTGTTCAATTAATTCACGTTTTTCTTTCAAAATTAATTCATAAAGCAAAAACTTCATCAATTTAGCGTGTCCGGGGTATCGAATTGTTTTGTAATTGAGCGTATCTACTTTGCCGAGATACGTTTCGCACATCGTACCCAAACCTCCCGAAGTACTAAATGCTTCAAACTCTTGCCCTTCGATGTTGATTAATTCGAGTCCATCCAACGAAGGCACCATCTTACGTTCGCCATTGTGAATCGCTTCGGCATCGTTGATGTATTCATTGATAACCCCCGCCGGCGACCACGTAAAAGAATATCCCATTAATCCATTCGGGAAACGAGGCAAAGCCCCAACCCGCAACTCAATATCACGCAATTTGGTAAATCTTTTGGCTAAATCTGCCCCAACGATTCCGATTAAACCCGGAGCCAAACCGCATTGCGGAGCCATTACGCCTTTGGAGTCTTTTGCCATTTCACGGATGGCATTGGTTGTCGGGACATCTTCGGTAAGGTCAAAATAATGGATTCCGAGCTGATAAGCCGTTTTGGCGATTGGCAAATTTAGATTGTAAGGCATGGCCGACACAACTGCATCAAAGTTTTTGAGTGTCGATTGCAGAAAAACGACATCATTCACATCTCCGAGAATGACATCAAAAGGCAACGAGCCAGATGGCGTTCGTTTGTCCATACCCGTTACCTCAAATCGCTTGTGTAACAGTGTAGCGACCAACGAACCCACCTTACCCATACCAATGACAAGTACTTTTTTCATTGTTTGGTCGTAAGTGTTTGTTGATAGTTGAAATGTAATGGCGACGCTACGTGAATGAGCGAATTAGTGAATGGCGAATATTATCTATTGCAAAAATAATATCAACACTAATACCTCAATCATGAGTATTATCAATACCCGAAACTGCCGCTTGGCTCTCATTTCTTTGAGCCTAAAATGTAAAATTGAAGTGTAAAAAGAGACTTTGATTAGCCGAAGACTTATTGGCTAATCATCTGAAAATCAGGAACAAACGAACATGCACTACGAAGGTAGGCAAGTCGTGCAAGGAAATATTTAAGGTCTCTGAACAAAGGTTAGCTGATTTTTTTCGGTGGCGAAGATAGCGAAGCAAAAGATATTTTGCAAATATTCGCCACAAAAGAAACGGTTTTAATAAAATAACTGCAAATGCCCGAGCAAGATTTCAAGAATCCTTCAATCTGCAGAAATGTAAAAAACTATTTACCGCATCTTTGTAATACTTTTTTGACAGAATCAGTCTCAGTTATGGCCGATTCATTTCCCCACTTATTGTAAATATAAGTTGTGATTGCGGCAATGTCTAAATCGTACAATTGAGCATTGGCGGGCATTTGTTGGTTATAAACTTTACCATTGACGGTCATCTCGCCCGAAGCTCCGTTTCGGATAATACAGATAACGGCTTCTTTGTTTTTTAAGAAATCCGAACCCGCAATCGGCGGATACAAATCTTTGAAGCCCGAACCGTCTTTTTGGTGGCAATTGGCACAGTTTTGTTCGTAAAGTTCCTGCCCGTTCACATAAAACTGTTCTAATTTTACTTTTTCGGGCGATTTACAAGAAACTATGATACTAATTATCAGCAGTTTCGACACGACTTGAAAAGTCGTGCTACAAATATTATTTTTCATCTAACAAAACCTCTATATCCTCCATTAATTTATTCACTTCTTTTTCTTTTGTGCCGTCGTATAACCCTCGTACTCGGCGTTTTTTATCGACCAAAATAAAAGCACCACTATGCAAATAACCGCCCTGCTGCGTGCTATCTTCTTGAGCCGTAACCATGTAGCTTTTTTCGCCAATTTCGTAGATTTTCTTACGGTCGCCGGTTACAAAGTGCCATTTTTCAGATTTTACACCCAAACGAGCCGAGTATTCTTTCAGAACCTCAACCGAGTCGTGGCGGGGGTCTATCGAATGCGAAAGAATCATAATTTCTGGATTTGCCTTGAAACGCTCATGAACTCGCAGCATTTCTTTTTTCATGATGGGGCAGATTGTCGGGCAAGTTGTAAAAAAGAAATCGGCAACGTAGATTTTATTCTCAAAATCATTTTGTGTAACCGTTTTTCCGTCTTGGTTGATAAACTCAAAATCTGGTATTTTTCGCTCGGTTGAGTCTTCGTTGTAGTAAATCTTTAACGTACGCTGTTTTGTGTTACAAGATTGAAGAATAACGAAACCCAAAAGAGCCAGTCCAAGAGCGATTTTTTTAAAATTCATTGCTTTCATTTTGATACTTGCGGTTGAACTCTCAATTTGCAAGTTCGTAACTTTGTAACCAACATTTCAATCGAAAAGTTTGGCTTCGCAGTTCAAACATTGGATTAAATTTCTTTCATAAAAACCTAAAAACAATATCCGATATGATTAGGCCCAAGCATTTAGAAAAAGGTGATACCGTAGCAGTCGTAGCTTTGGCAAGTAAGGTTAATGTAGCCGATATTGAGCCTGCCATTGATTTGATGCAAAACGAATGGGGTTTAAATATTCTGATGGGTCAGTCGGTGAATACAAGCTATTTTGGGTTCGCTGGCGATGACGAAACCCGCAGGGTGGACTTTCAACAAATGCTTGATAACAAAGAAATTAAGGCGATATTCTCGGCTCGTGGCGGATACGGAAGTTCCAGAATAATTGATTCGATTGATTTTACCGAATTTAAGAAAAACCCTAAATGGATTGTCGGGTTTTCGGATATTACAGCAGTGCATTGCCACTTTTTCGAGAGATTCGCTTCGTAAATTACTTTTTGGTGAAGATTTATTCTACACGGCAAACCCTCACGAAATCAATCGTTTAGGAGTTGCAAGAGGAGAATTGATTGGTGGAAATCTCTGTTTATTGGCCCATTTAATCGGCTCCGATTCTGAACCCGATACCGAGAATAAAATGCTGTTTATTGAAGACATCGGCGAATACCTCTACAACATCGACCGCATG
>JALOLV010000526.1 GCA_025455785.1 Spirosomataceae bacterium
AAAGGAATAAGTTGAACTCGGGTTTTTGAGCGATTTTCTGGCCGGTTTTCTTAAAGTTAGCAATAATGCCCTTCTCCTTCGAGGAGAAGGGTTGGGATGAGGTATAATAATAAACCAAAAAGCTGATTATGAGATAAAGTACCCAACCAATCATCAGAATACCTACGACGATGGCGGTTGTATGCTTCAAGAAAATATCATAGAACTGAATTGTGCTATCTATTGGCGAACCAAAAAAAGCAAAGAAATCGCCGATTATTAAATGTGGGTATTGGGTAATATTGATAACAGGGTCGGGGCGGATGCCAACCTTTTGAAAATTATGGAAATACAACCAAAACACAACAAAGGCGAAGTAAGCGATTTTCTCGATTTTGGTGCGAGAGTATAAAACCAGTGGAATTGCTCCCAAGAACGCAAACATACCGTTGCCATTGGTAAACATCGCGATAAAAATCAAGACGTTGGCAAGTACAAAATAGAGTTTGTTTTTGGTGAATAAAATCAAAGAAAAAGCCCATAAACCGAAGATAATCACGACGTTTGGCTGCAAAGAGGTGATTGCCCAAAAGATGTTTTCGATGGGTTGGATATTGAAAATAATAAATACAATCGGAATTAGGTATGCCAAACCGAGATTAATGGATTTCAAGACTCGATAAAACACAAATGGCAAAATGAGCAGGTACGAAACGCCCATCAGCATCATAAATTTGTAGTTTACTTCACCTAAAATATTATACCCAAATAATGTACTCAGACGCACCCAAAGTATGCGGTGGTCGCACATCTGAGAGAATAGTAGATTTACTTTATCGCCCCAAGTTTCTTGCTGCATCCAGCTTGCCAAGAAGCCCTCGATTCCATGAAAATCGTCATTCCAGCCAATATTTATGGCAAAATGATTGACATAAGCATAAAAACAAATGATAGGAGTAAGTAAAAGAACCCAAATCAAGGGTCTTGAAAGGGGAGTATTTTTGGTATGTTTGTTTGTTGATTCACTCATAACTTAAATCTTCTCGACAGATTCGATATAATCCTGATAATGCACTGCTGGCAAGAAGTTGAAATTGACTCTGTAAGATAAAACTGTAAAAACTAAAATCAGCGAACTCAATACGGCCTGAATGAGGTTGCCGACTAATAAAAGAGATATAAATATGATGGTTCCCGAAATCTCGGAGGTACTCAAAAAGATGATTCCAAGTGTCAAAAGAGTTATTGCAAAAAGCGATGAGATTCCGATAAGCAACCTAACCGAAACCCACGCTCCAGCCCCACCGATTTGTAGGGTAGTCTCGAACGCATCACCCCGCCGGGATAATGATTCCAGATGTCCGAAATATGCGTTACTTTATCCAAAAGGCCTTTTGGAACTACCGAATAATTGCCAAAATTGATGACTTTGCCAGTCAGTAAAATGAAAATATTTTTATAAATTTTGTAGAAAATCTTGAAGAAAAAACTCTCCTTTCGCTTAGTACGTTGGGCAAAAATCACCTGTTTTTGCTTATTCTTAACAGCTTCATCCAACAGAATCGGGAGGTGTTCGGGTTTGTCTTCGCCATCTACATCCATGACCACAATCAGCTCACTATCAGTATTTTTATTGAGGTAAGAAAGCCCGATTGCGATAGCTTTTTGGTGTCCTAAGTTTTTATTTAGGTGAATAATCTCGACAGGATGCCCGTTGATAGCAGCAAGGTCTGGCTCAAGACTCGAACAATCATTTACGACCACAATCCGATAATTGTTATAGACAGTATCGTGCAGTACGTCTTTGATTCGTACCACCAACTGATTTAAACAATCCCAATCATTGAAACAAGGTGTAAGTATGGTTATCTTCATTGAAGCAAAGCTCTCACAATGTACCGAGGCGTAAAAATTAGTTTTTGGTTGTATTTGTCGAGGTTTCTTTAAATAGAACGCTTAAATCTACCCCTTTTAATAACTTAGAGGTTTCTTCAATCTTTTTCTGTATTATTTGTTCTCCAGAGAGTTTTGTATTTTTTTTTGCTAATGTTTTCATATTAAGAGAGTTTTCGGATTATAAAAACTTCATAAGGTTTGTTTGATTCAAAACGTTCAATTACCTCATTTATTAAGCCAAAAACTTGAAATTTAGATTCAATTAACTCTATTTCTTTACCTATAACTAATCTATAAAGTCTTTGCCTTCTTGCGTCGCTACCCCTGAATGTTATTATTGCATTTGGGCTTTGGTTCAGGAAATCAGCCATAATTTGAATGACTGTTGCCAGTATTGTTTTAATATCGTTGTTCTTGCTCTCCGAAATATCGCTCGTTTCACCGCCGGGTAATACATCGAGTAATGCGAGGTTAAAAACATTGGTTTAGTATTCGCTGAAAACGACTCTTTTTAAGACTGTTTTTATTGAACTTTTGCTTTCAAATTCATAGATTTTGACATGCACTTCCTTAAAATTGTATGGGACTTCTTCCATTGAGAGTTAGTGAATTTTAAGTAATGTTACAAAATTACAAATTTTTTGCTTCAAAACCTGCAATTTGTCGGTCGTAGCTACT
>JALOLV010000214.1 GCA_025455785.1 Spirosomataceae bacterium
TGCCCAATCCGAAATGAAGAACTGGACTCACACTCGACTGATACCCACGAGTTGGCATGGCTTCTTGAAATTGTACTTTCCCTTTGTTGTAGAGTGTAATTTTAGCACCAATTCCGTTTCGGTTTAGACCTTCTCCGTCTAATTTCACTTTGAGGTGATTATTCTTAGTATTTGAAACGTTTTCGTAGATAAACGCGGGTTGATTGATATTGTTTACGACCAAATCGAGGTCGCCGTCATTGTCTAAATCGCTGTAGGCCGCTCCGTTGCTATTAGATTGTTGGTTAGTTCCCCACGAGCCGACCATGTTTCGGAACGTCAAATCACCATTATTCCTAAAAATGTAATTTGTTACATTGCTCGATGGCATCTGCTTGACCAATTCTAAGACGCTTTCGCGAGTTACTTGATTTTGAGCCGTAAAGTCATTCATGTACTTCAAAAAATCAAGATTTGTGTAATCTCTCATGTACCCGTTTGTGATGTAGAGGTCTTTCCATCCGTCGTTATCATAATCGGCAAAGAGTGCTGCCCAAGACCAGTCGGTGTTTGAAATACCGGCAATTTGACCGATTTCTGAAGCACCCTGCCCCCCAGATGTGGGAAGTAAATGCAGCATATTTCGCATATACTGCTTGCCGAATCCTACTTGCACGTTAAAATCAAATTTTTCGTAGTTATCGGGTGCCATCAACAGCTTTTGACGGCGGTTGTCTTCGGGTAGCATATCGAGTGTAAAGATGTCGATTGCTCCGTCATTATTTATATCTGAGACATCATTTCCCATCGAAAACTGCGAAAAATGCCCCAAACGCTCATCAATTTGATTGATGAATCCGCCTTTTTGGTCGTTTATATAGAGATAATCGGGGGCTGTGTAATCATTTGAGACATACATATCTTGCCAACCATCTTGATTGAAATCGGCTACTCCGATTCCCAAACCATAAGAAATCGAATGGCTAAGGATGTTTGCTTTTTGGGTAACATCATTAAAAAACGGCTGCCCATTTGCTCCTTTATCGTGTCTAAATAGACGAACTCCACTGACTGGGTCTTCGGTTTTGATGATTTCTTTGGTCGATAGAATATTTAAAACTGGCAACGATTTGATGTTGTGATTCAAGAGAAACATATCTAAGTCGCCATCTCGGTCGTAATCAAAAAAGGCGGCTTGAGTGCTTGTAGATGTATTGTCTAAACCATATTCGGATGCTTTGTCGATAAACTTCGGGATTCCGTTGGGGTCGTTGCCTTGGTTGATAAAAAGTTGTTTGGTGCGTTTTTCGGGGCGGAGATTGCCCGAATAGCAAATAAAAATATCGAGCCGCCCGTCTCCATTCACATCTGCCATTGTTGCTCCCGTTTTCCATGGACCTTCACGCCCACTTACACCCGCTTGGTCGGTAATATCCTGAAACGACATTTTGCCCCGATTGAGGTAAAGTCGATTGACCTCCATATTACTCGTAAAATACACATCATCGAGCCCATCACCATTCAAATCGCCAACTGCCACTCCGCCGCCGTTATAGAAATATTCGTACATCAAAACATTGGTATTCAGTCCTTCTTCGATTACATTCTGAAACGTAACGCCTGTTTTTTCGGGTGCGAGAAGCTGAAATATAGGGTCGCCCGATGGCTCGTCAGAATCGGCTTGTGAAGAATCTTGGCAGTTAAATAAGACAAAACAAAGACTAATAATGATAGCAATTTTTTGTAACTTCATTGAATAGGGTTGATATTTATTGGGAAGTAAATTTAGGAGAAAATAGTTTAATTTCTGATAAATTTATGCAATCGGTAAAGAAATTTTAAAAGTAGAACCTTGTCCATTCAGGCTTGATGCACTGATACTACCTCGATTTTGCTCGATTAGCTCCTTACTAAGTACCAAACCTAAGCCGGTTCCTTTTTCGCCTTTTGTACCCACATTTAGTTTTGGATTTGAAAATATTGTAGCCAATTCATCGGGTTTTATGCCGTTTCCCGAATCTTTAAAGGTCAAATTTACTTTCTTATCGTCGGCACTACCCAAAATCTCTACTTGACCGTTTATTGGAGAAAACTTAACAGCGTTGTTAAGAAGATTTCTGATTACGGTCTGCACTTGGTTCTCATCTGCGAATGCGAAGAGCTGGTTATCAATATTCGCTATTAACCTGACTTGCTTCTGTCGAGCCATTTCTCCAAAAAGTGAAATCGTCTCGTTTACAGTTTCGGCAATATTAAACCTACTAAAATGCGGTTTGATACCATTCATCTGCGAAAGCGACCAAAGTAGTAGGTTTTCGAGCATTGCATGGATATTATCTACATTTTGCTCCAATTGCTTTGATAGTTCTACGAATTCTGCTTGGCTAAGTGATTGATTATCAAATAGTTGGAGTGTTCCTTTGAGCGATGCAATCGGTTTGCGTAAATCGTGAGCAATGATACTAAATAGTCTATCTTTGGTGGCATTTATCTGGCTGAGTTCTTCTTTTTGCCGCTCGATACGCTTTTTGTTATGTTCCAAAATAATGATTAAACTCGATAAGAGGGCCATGACGGCAATAAATGCAATTAACAGAAAAAACTGCTGATTTTGCTTATCGGCAAGTCTTTTGATTTCGATTTCTTTTTTCTCTAAATCAAGTTTAGAAGTTAGTTGGGTCAGCAGTATTTTACTACTTTGGGTCTGTCTTTTTTGACTCAACCAAAGACGAGTCTCCGCCAGTTGGTTTGCTACCAAATGGGCATTTTTGTAGTCTTTTAATAAAACATATGCTTTTTCTAATTCGGAGAATGTATAAAATAGATGAACGGTGTCGGTTTTGGGTTTAGATTTCTCAAATTTGATAACATCAAAAAAGAAGTTCTTTGCTTTTTCGTATTCTTTGAGTTTGATATGCAACCTTCCTAAATCATTCAGATATACAAAACTACCTTTTCTTTTTTTGAGTAATCCGATTGATTCTCTTACTTTTTGGGCGAATTGATAGCTCTGTTCAAATTTATTTTGGTTTTCAAGAAAATCGCAATAGTCTATAGCAGTTGTAAACCAAGCATCAATGTTATGTTTTTTTCGGGTTTCGAGTTCTTTCAAAATATACTTTTCTGCTTCTTTGTATTTCTTGTGTAGCGAGTAAATGTGGTAGATAGTACCATAAGTATCAGAGATAATCTCACTATCTTTGACTTTGGGTAAGTAGCTTTCGGCTTTATGAAGCAATTCCAAACTCGAACTATTGCTCTGATGCTCGGCAACGATTCCTAATAGCCGATACGAATTTGCCAAATTTGTGTAGTCATTGTTTTGGTGAGCTACTCTGACGGCCTGATTTAGCCATTTAATTGCCTCTGTTTCGTTTTTGGTGAGGTAAATATGAGCCTGCCCGATTAATAACTTACTCTGGGCCACTAAAAAATGATTCTTTAATTTTTGGGCAATTTTGAGCGATTTATCTAAGAAATACAACGACGAATCAAGGTTACTTTCTTCGTAATGTTTACTCAACTTCAAAGCGATTTGGTACTTTGCTTCCTCTGAGTTTAATGGATATGAAGTTTTCGGGATGTTATCGACATCGGTGTTTTGGGCAATGGTAGAATTGCCCAAAAAAAAATAAGCGAGAATGATACGGAGTACTCGTATGCTTAATCTACGCATTTCAATAATTTTATAGAGTTGGGTATATGCAAAAGTTTACAAAACTACCTTAGACCAAACTCAATTCCTAATACTAAACTCCATTTTAACTATATTTTCTTCTTAATTCTGCCCAATTCTTTTTCTGCTTGGCTGTTTGCACTTATCTTTGAAAAATTAAAATTGTTAGCAAAGCACATTCATAATTCTTCATCATGCAGAGAATCCTTTCAGTCATTCTGTTTTGTCTATTCATCACAAAACTGCAAGCTCAAACCCTACAATCGCCCGAAGAATTTTTGGGATATAAAGTTGGTTCAAAATTTACTTTTCACCACCGAGTTGTTGATTATGTACGATACGTGGCGGCACAACGCCCTCAACAAGTAAAAATCGTTGATTATGGCACAACAAACGAAGGCCGCCCATTGTTAATCGCAATCGTGGCATCGCCCGAAAACATGGCAAAAATCGAGGAGATTCGTACCAACAACCTCAAAAATATTGGTCTAATCGACGGCAAAGCCACCGCTAAGGTACCTGCTATCGCTTGGTTAAGCTACAATGTTCACGGAAACGAATCGGTGAGTACCAATACAGTCTCGTCGGTTTTGTACGAATTATTGAATCCGAATAATGCGGCAATGCAAGGCGTTCTGAAAAATACCGTGGTGATTCTTGACCCTTGTATCAACCCCGATGGATACGAAAGATACACACAATGGTACAATCGAGTAGCTAATTATTTGCCCAATGCAAATCCTGCGGCTATTGAGCATAATGAGCCGTGGCCGGGTGGGCGATTCAACCATTATTTGTTTGACCTAAACCGTGATTGGGCTTGGCAAACGCAAAAAGAAACCGAACAACGATTGAAGGTTTATAACTCATGGATGCCGCATCTACACGCCGATTTCCACGAAATGGGTGTCAATAATCCGTATTATTTTCCGCCATCAGCAAAGCCTTATCACGAAAACCTTACTTCTTGGCAGCGTGAGTTTCAGCAAGTGATTGGCGATTTTAATAAAAAATATTTCGATAAAAATTATTGGTTGTACTTTACACATGAGCAGTACGATTTACTGTATCCGAGCTATGGCGATACGTATCCGTCGTATAATGGAGCTATCGGAATGACCTACGAGCAGGGTGGTTCGGGGCGTGCTGGTTTGGCGATTGCCAAAGAAGACGGAGATACACTGACCTTGAGAAACCGTATCGACCATCATTTTGCGGCAAGTATGGCAACTTTAGAGGCGATTTCGAGCCGTGCCGAAAAGACAGTCGATGAATTTGCAAAGTTTTTTGATAAATCGAATCCTATCGGTACCTATAAAACGTATGTACTCAAAACCAAAGGCGACGAAGCTAAGGTTAGGGCATTAACAAAACAACTTGATAAGTTACAAATTAATTATGGCTTTGCCGAAAGAGATGCTTCTTCGAGTGGATTTAGTTATCAATCGCTCAAAGACGAATCGTTCAAAATCGAAGCTAATGATTTGATTATCAGTGCGTATCAACCAAAAGGGACATTCGCCAAGATTTTGTTTGAACCCAAAACCGTTGTCGAAGATTCAAACACTTACGATATTACAACTTGGTCTTTGCCGTATGCGTATGGATTAAAAGCATTTGCGACAAAAGATAAGTTTCAAGGTGTAAGCACAAAACTTGTTGAACAAACTATAAAACTTGAAACTCTCAATCAAAAACCTTACGCCTACATCGCTTCATGGAAAACGATGGAAGACGTGAGATTTTTGGCGGCAATTTTGGCAAAGAAGATTAAAGTCCGTACCAATGAAGTTGCTTTTGAAACCGAAGGTCGCAAGTTTGATGTCGGTAGCCTGATTATCACTCGTACCAACAACGAGAGGATGGGTGATAGTTTCGATAAAATCATTCAGGAAGAAGCTAAAAGATTGAATATCAGTATTTTACCGGTGATGTCGGGAATGGTGAAAAGTGGTAATGATTTTGGTTCGAGTTCGGTCAATCTACTCGAAAATCCACGTGTGGCGGCAGTTTTGGGCGAAGGCATCTCGCCAACAGCCATCGGTGAAGTTTGGCATTTCTTTGAGCAACAAATCAATTATCCGATTACAATGCTCGATGCAAACTCTTTCGGGAGAGTCCAGCTCGACCAATTTGATGTTTTAGTCTTGGCAGATGGTAGCTATGACCGAATCTTGAATGCCGATGCCCTCAAAAAATGGGTACAGGCTGGTGGAAAAGTGATAGCAATGGAGTCGGCAACTAACTATTTTGCCGATAAAGAAGGCTGGGGACTGAAACGC
>JALOLV010000215.1 GCA_025455785.1 Spirosomataceae bacterium
CTGCAACCAATACGGTACTTCTGATGGCCCGCCGATGTATGCCAAATTAGGCAAAATCATTTGTTGGTAGAGCGGTCGTAAAACAACGTTTGGACTGAACTTTTCTGGCTCATTATCAACCAATTGTAAAATTTCTGATTCTGAAAAAACGATTTCAGAATTCAAAACTTTGTATTGCCCATCTTCTTTTACGATACGTTCACGAAGTCCATTCTCCAAATAAAAGAAATTGATTTCACGCGGCGAAATTTGCGTTTCGTAGCCCAACTCTTGGATTTTCTTTGAGGTATCACTAACAATCGCATTGGCCGTATGGTTCTGCAAATCATCTTTGATGACATCGGAAAATAGACTTTTCAAAGCTCTGTCGTCGCCATCAATCGAGATAAGTCCGTGATTATAGGCGTTGTCAAATAATTCGGCTTTTTCGGGTAATTGCTCCAAAACAGCCTGTAATTCGGCTGGGTTCATCCGCCCAACTGCCCCTTTTTGCTCGGTTTCCCAAGTGTATTTTTTACCAAATAGATTAAAAGATGCGATTTCGGCAAAGTCGTGGTCTTCGTGCGATTTCGGCAAAGTCGTGGTCTTCGGTTGCCATCCAATAAATTGGCACAAAGTTGTAGGCAGGATAAGCCTCTTTGAGTTGTTTGGCGAGGTTGATAATCGTTACGATTTTATATATGATATACAGCGGCCCAGTAAAAATATTGAGCTGATGGCCTGTAGTAACGGTATAGGTGTTTGGCTCTAAAAGTACCGAAAAATCGGGTTGATTTTCGATGTTTTTGTATTGATTTTTGAGCGATTCTACCAAAATCTTACGTTTGGCTTCTGAGAAGGGTTTCGCATCAATGATATTCTTAAAACCTTCAATTTTGGGGTATTCTTTATAAAATGAAGTGAGTTCTTGATTTTTGCCGATGTAATCTAAAAATAATTTTGGAAATGCTTTGGTAGATGATAGGTCTAATTTCATTTGTTATATGTTCGATGTTCGGAGGTGCTATTCTGAGTTTGGAAATGATTTTCAGAAGAACAACGAAAAGACACAATCGGTTCGGAGAGGTTGCATCTTGACATAAAAGATTGATTGGTTTAAACTACAATTCCTCACAAAAATCTATCCATCAATTCACTTTTCTTTTGCCTCGAAACAGGCAATAAATCACCGTTTACCATTTTGACTGCCCCGCCTTCAGAGCGTACAAATGCTTTGAGGTGGCTCAGATTTACCAAATATGAATGGTGGATTCGGAAAAAACCTTGCTCCGAAAGCAAAGAATCGTAGTTGATGAGGGGCTTGCTGGTGAGTACCCGTGTGTTGTTGAGAAGGTGGAATTCGGAATAGTTCCGAACCGCATTTACGTATATGATTTCGTCGAGCATTACAACGGTAAAGCCATCGGCATTCGGCACGACGATTTTACGAATTTTTTGTTCTGAATAGCTTTCCAGCAAGATTTTGAACGGGGCCGATTCTTTTGAAGTCCTTTCTCTTTGGTTGATGATTCGGTCGATTGTTTTGGTTAAATCGCTGGTTTTGAATGGTTTTACTAAATAGCCAACTGCCGAAAACTCAAATGCTTTAATGGCGAATCTATCGAAAGCGGTTATGAAAACCACCGAAAAACTGTAGTCTTCGAGGGTTTTCAGAATATCGAAACCCGTTCCATCGGGCATTTTTATATCCAAAAATGCAACATCGCAAGGCACACTTTGCAGCAGTGCCACACCTTTTTTGAAACCATCGGCCTCGCCAACGATTTGTACGGTTTCGGCAAAATTCTCTTCTAATGCTTTCCGAAGCAGATACCTCGCATCTTCTTCATCGTCTATGATGATAACTTTAAGCATATTCTAAATATTTTTAATGATTACGGAGCAATCTGTAAAATCACTTTTGTTCCTAAAATCTCTTGATTCAAATTTTTAATTTCTTCAATCAGCATTTTGCCTTTTTTCCCGAGTCGAGAACGAATCAGTTCCATGCCTCTCGAAGTATGTTTGCCCGCTTTTTGCATAGATTGGTAAAAGCCCACACCGTCATCCTGAATCGTAATCGAAAGGCTTTCGTCGGCCAATCTATCCACCAAAATTTCGATTTTACCCTTCTGGTTTTTGGGTAAAACACCGTGCAACAAAGCGTTTTCGGCCAAGGGTTGCACAATGAAAGAAGGCACTTCGATATCACTGTGGCGGATTTCTTCGTCCATCACGATTTCATACTCAAATTTATCACCCAAACGCCTTTTTTCGAGCGATAAATAAGCTTCGATAAATTCGATTTCTTCGTAGAGTGGAATCGTCGTTCGGCCAGTTTTTTCGAGAATATCACGCATTAATTGAGCAAAATCTGCAATAAAATCATTGGCTTGGCTGATTTTTCCATCTACATAAAGGCGTTGGATAGAATTAAGGCAATTAAACAAAAAATGCGGATTGAGTTGAGCCCTCAAAAGTCGCTGTTTCATTTCGGCGGCTTCTTGTTTTTGTTTGAGATTTCGCTGGTGATTCCAAAAGAAAAAGCTACCCAAGAGCATCAAAACACCGAGCATAATCGCCAAAATTAGATAGTTTTTTTGCTTGATTTCAGCTTCTTTAGCTTGGTTTTGGAGGGTCAATAACTCAATCTCACGTTGTTTCTTTTCGGTTTCGTATTTGGTTTGTAGTTCGGTTATTTTTTCTGTGATTGATGTGGCATAAAGGCTGTCTTTCGATGCCATTTGGGCGTTTTGAAATTCGAGAGCCTTCACAAAGTCCTTTTCTTTGGCGTATGCCTTTTGCAAAATGTCGTATAAGTATGGTTTTTCTTTCTCATTGCTCATTTCATCCGACATCCGCAGGCCTTTGTTGGCAAGTTCGATAGCTTTTGGGGTGTTTTCGAGATTTAGGTAATTTCTGGCTAACGAAGTTGTAACTTGCAAACTCAGTAATTTAGACTTAGATAACTCAGCATATTTGAGCGATTCGATTAAAAAATTATTAGCATTTTTATAGTTTTTGGCGGCGTTTTCGACGTTTGCCAGATTTGAATACCTCGCCGAGATGGCCGTGTAATCTTTTTGGGATTCGGCTATTTTGAGCGATTCAAAAAAATACTTTTTGGCATTTTTGTAGGCTTGGAGGTCGGTCGAGTTGTTCTCAATTTTGAGCAAGTTGATGATTCCAAGATTGCTGATGGCCACGCCAAAACGGTATTTGTCATTGATTTTTAAGGCTAAATCCCTCGCCGAAAGAAAACTTTTTTGTGCCAAATCTAACTGTTTGAAGTGCATCTGAATATTCCCCAAAATTATCATCGAGCCGAGTTCTATGTGCTTAAAGTCGTATTCATTGGCAATTTTGAGTGCTTTTAAGGCATTTTGAGTAGATAATTCATAATCTGATTTTTCAAAATTCAGAATCGAAATACTGTTGTACTGCATTGCCATGATTCGGTTTAGCTTGGTAGCATCTTGTTTTTGGTAGTGCTTTTCGGCCAGTTGGATTGCTTGCTGATGGTAGTTGATGGCTTGTTCAAATTTTCCGAGTCTTCGGTAGTAAGCTCCTAAATTGGCATTGAGGTAGGCCAAAAACCTGTTGTCGTTTCTACTCTGAAACTCACCCGCAATCGAGGTCAGGATTTTGAATGAGCTATCGGGGTAAGTTCGCATATTGGCATTAGCCAAAAATAACTTTGCCCTCGAAACCGCCACCCCATTGTTTTGGTTTTCGGCCTGCCGAATGATTACCTGCGAATACTTCTTTACCGAATCGGTTTGCCCCAAAAGATGGAATTCTTCGAGGGTTTCCATCAATCTATCAGACTGCTGTGCCGACAGACAGATTGGCCACCAAATCAATATCAGCAGGTATAGTTTTTTCATCGCTATAAAAACTTAGTAATTGGTAGATGATGCTGCGTTTTGCTGCATTTTTCCGAAAGTAGAAGCCTTTTTTTGAGAATTCCAAATCTGCAATCCGACATAGATTACTCAATGATTATCCCCAAAACCGATGGATAACTAATTTGTACAAAGCAACACCCCAAGGCTACCGTTTGATAATTGTAAAAATTTTCAAAAATTTTTCTACACAACTTTGTTCAACCAAACCATCATCCAGTGAAGCGAAAATTAACCATCGTACTGCTTATCATTATTTGTATTTGGGCTTGTACCGATTACAAAATCAGTAATAAAATAATTAGGACTTATTCATTTGAACCAATCAATAAAAAATAATCTGAACCATGAAAAAAATAGCTTTATTGAGTCTTTTTACATTTGTGGGTGGTACATTATTGGCACAGTCGGTCAGTATCAGCCCCAATAATTTGCAAATTCCGAGTGTATCGGCACTGCCAGGTTGTGCCGCTGCCGATTACGGCAAAATTGTATTCTTGACAACTACCAGCAGAGCCAATGTCTGTGGTAGCTCGGGCTGGATTGAGGTTTCGGCAGGAGGTGGCGGAGGTTCGCTCACTTTACCTTACTCCGGAAGCGGTTCTTTTTCGGCAGGCGGTTTTTCAGTTTTAAATACAGGTGGAGGTATAAACTCGGCAGGAATTCAGGGAATGACATCTTCTGCCATAAACGGAGCAAGTGGTGTTTTGGGTAATGCCTTTGAAACTACTCCGACTGGCAATAATGCAGGTGTCAGAGGGTTGAATTCTTCAACAAATACCAATGGCTCTGGCGTATTTGGTAGTCATGCTGGTGGCGGATACGGTGTTTATGGGGCGTCTTCTACTGGGCCGGGTGTTTACGGGGTTTCAACGGGTACGGCCAATACCAGTGGCTATGGTGTATTTGGTTATACACAAACAGCAAGCGGTATTGGTGTATATGGAGAAGCTGCTGGTAATAATGCAACCGCTGTTTGGGGAAAATCAACCAATATTAATGGGGTTGGAGGAGCCTTCCAGAATACTGCTGGTGGATTTGCTATTTCGACCTTTGGAAAGGTGAGATTCCAAGGTAACGGTGCAGCAGTAAATAAAATATTGACCAGCATTGATGCCAACGGTACAGCCGAGTGGAAAGACATTATAAAATCAGAAGTTCTGAAATTGAGTGCGGCTGCTTTTCATCCACATCTTTCTACGAATGGTTATGTGATGGGTTCTCAGGGTATCCACATGACCGGTTCGGCGGGTTCTTTTCATGCCGATGTTTCGTTGCCAAATGGTGCTACAATCAATAGTTTTAAAATCTATTACATTGATAACGATGGTGCCTCGCCATCAACTGGCTTAGGTATCACGGGGTGTGCATTACAGCAAATCACGCATACTGGTGCTGCTGTGTACGCGGGTGTAGCCAGTATTACTGTAAATAATACGGTTGCTAATGCAAATATTCAGTCACAAAATGTTTTTCCGAGTATTGTCGTCGATAACGATGCCAACAGCTACCGAGTAGTAGTTTCGATGCCAGCGTCTGCCAATGTAATCTTAGTGGCTGTAGAGATTGGCTACACTTACAAATACAATTAACAAGTACTTTAATTCTTTACAAACAATACACAAACATGAAAACTAAATTTTTAGCAATCTTGGCTTCATTGGCCTTATTTATCTCGTGCAACAAAGACGAAGTAGATTCAAAATCCGCTTTTTTCAGAGTAAAAATTGATGGTAAACTTGTAGAAGCAATCGGCGTAAGTGCTTATGCAGTAAAGAATTCTGATGAATTTAATATGTATGGGCTATTCAATTCGACGAGTTCGATGTATCTGCAACTTGCCAATTCTAAAGGCGTGGGTACTCACGTAGCGAGCGAAAACCCAAACTTTATTTTTTATACCGATGATACCGCAACGGGCAATCGCTCGGATAGAACGGGTACCAGTGCCGAAATCACGATTACCGAAAAAACTGATAAAGTAGTAAAAGGTACATTCAAAGGTACGGTGAAGGCATCAAACCAAGCCACAAAAGTTTACACACTAACCGAAGGTGAGTTTTCGGTAGAGTTTAGATAATCTAAATAGGTTTCTCAACGGATATGGAAACAATCAAAATTCTCCGAAAAAAATACATTCCGCCGAGCGAGGTCATCATGCTTAAAGCAGATATCAATTACACCGAGCTGCATTTTGCCTGCGGGAAGACTTTGATTTTGGCCAAAACCCTCAAAAGTTTGCAAGCTGATTTTTATCCGTATGGTTTTTTCAGGATAAATAAGACCAATATGATTAATCTTAATTATCTCCATAAGACAATTGATGATTTCTCTCACGTGATTCTCAAAAACCGACTCGAATTGAATGTTTCGAGGAGGCGTAGAGAAGATTTGAAAAATATCATTCATCAAAAAAAATCTTAATTGTATGAAAAATAGTAACATAAAACTTTTGGTATTTGTGTGTTTGGCTACAGCCCAGACCTCCTTTGCTCAATTTGATAAACTCAAAGAAAAAGTAAAAAAAGAATTGCGAAATCGAAAGAAGATGCAAAGTATGCCGGCAGCGAACTCGAACGCAAGACCAAACTCACCAGCCCGGAGTTTGACCGTAAGGCTTACGAAGAACGAATTTATGCCAATTTTGAACCCGATTTTTCGACTGCCAATTTTCCGCCTGCCGTTGCGTGGTTCGATTTGCTCGATGCCGATAGATTCAGATTCGACATCACCAAAGGTGAAATCCGACTAAATGGAATCCATGTTTCTTTTTTACCGATAAAATCGAAAGATGGTAAAGACATCAATTATCGTCCGTCGCTCTCGACGAGCAAAGGCTACGAAAATATGCGTCCGCCCATCAGAGCCGATATTGTAGATGCCGCTACGGGGGCATTGAAAGGTCAGCAGTTTTTTAAGGCGGAAGATTATATCGCACCTTTTAAGAAAATGGTTTTGGTTGACCAATTCGGTGGCGATTATTTCCCTTTCTGGGCGAATGTGAAAGAAGGTAGCTACGAAATTCGCTTTTTCCTTGGCAAATCACAGTTTTATACTTTCCCGTTTCAGGTTGAGAAGAAGACAAACCCCGATGCGTATGCACCCGTAAAAGATTTGTACTTCTTGCGTGGCCCGTGGGAAGAATGGGCAATGATTCAGTTTGACGAGCGGAGCGGAGAGGTACTGCCAAGTATTTATTTGACCGAACGGAACCTTGATATTAAAAGCCAAACTAACTGGAATGATACCGTGCCGATGAAAGGTTTGGTGAAAATCTCTCGAAATGGCACACTGGTAGCTACTTACGGACAAACAATTAATTCGGGTGATTTCACACCCGATAACGGAAAATGGACACGTTGCCAATTTCTGACTTACAAAGCAGGCAGTAATGACAAAAGTATGTTTACCAAGGCCGATATGAAAGACGGCAATTATGTGATGGATGTCAATGTCAAAAATCCGAAAAATGGCAAAACCTACGTGGCAAAGTACGGATTTGCCGTGAAAGGTGGCGAAATTCTACCGCACCCAAAAGCAGACAGAAACCAGAATAAAGACCCATTGACGGTTGTTGAGCAAGGAAAAGAGTTTTTTTACTTTAAAAAAATGTAAGCCATGAGATTTTCGGAACTTAGCAAAAAGACCAAACTAACTATAATTGTTTATTCGCTACTCGGATTGATGATTGCGGTTTTTGCGGTCGGGGTTTATCTCACGCAAGAAGATTATAAGGAGCTACTTGCCAAAGGTGTTCGGGCCGAGGCGAGCGTGGTAGAAACTTACTTGGAGATTACCGGTACTCGCAAAAACAAAACGTATAATTACTACATGGACATTGCTTTTTTTGAAAACCTCGAAAAAGTAAAAGTTCAGCCAAAGTCTGATAATGTTGTGGATAAAGTAGCTGCGATTTCGGAAGAAGCCGTTGCCAATGCCAAACTCGGCGATTATCATTCGAGCCGCATCAGGATTTCACAATACAGTTATCAGAGATTTCACAAAGGCGATAAAGTAACGGTGGTTTATATGAAAGATAAGCCCGAAGAAGCCAAATTATTAAATGAAGTTCAATAAAAAACGATTCGATAAAATGAAAAAAGTATTGTTAATTATCGTGTTTGTATTGTTGGGTTTAGCAGAAAGTTTTGCTGCCGTAACCATCAATTACTACAACAAAGATTCAAAAACGTACAAATGGAAAGTTACGATGGATGGCAACACCAAAGAGGTAACTTTTGATAACAGTCGTACATCGGCGGTTACGGTGCAGGGTTCGGGCAAGGTTTGTGTCATAGAAACCGACTGCGGCAAGATTGAAGTAAAAGAAGGGGCAAAAATTGAAATAAAGGACGGTTGTATCAAAATTACTAACTGAGACCACTAAAAAGTTTTACTCGTAAAATGGGGATGGTCAGAAAAATCATCTCAGATTTTTACCTGACAACGTGAAAATCAATAGGGCAAGACTTCACCTAAGTCTTGCCATTATTTTTTGACAGCGATTATTTTGAAATAGTTTTACCCCAGCATACCTTTTACATGATTAAGCCAAGAAAGACAGACTCTTGCATGTGGATGCTCACTACCCAAGCGAAGCACAAAAGTAGCGTAGGCTTTTTCTAATAAACTATACGCCTCTTCTACTCGATTTAAATCAACTAAAACGGTGGCTAAATTATATTGGCGAATTGCTACATTCGGGTGTGATTCTTCAAAATTTTGCAAATCAGATTTTAAGGCTTTTTCTAATAAATCCGCCGCTTTTGTATATTCTCCCAAATCTTGATAAACCATTGCAAGGTTAGATTGTTTAATTGCCACCTCTGGGTGCGATTCTCCAAAGTTTTGAATATCAGATTTTAAGGCTTTTTCTAATAAATCCGCCGCTTTGGTATTTTCTCCTAAATCTCGATAAACAACAGCAAGGTTAGATTGTACGGTAGAAGTATTTGGGTGCAGTTCTCCAAAGTTTTGAATACATGATTTCATAGCCATTTCTGATAAACCCGCCGCTTTGTTATACTCTCCCAAATCTTTATAAACCGTAGCAAGGATGGATTGGCGAATTGCTACTTTCGGATGCAATTCGCCAAAATTTTGAATATCTGATTTTAAAGCCATTTCTAATAAATCTGCCGATTTGGTATATTTGCCCAAATTTGTATAAACTAAAGCAAGGTTGGATTGCCGAGTCGCTACGTAAGGATGTGATTCGCCATAGTTTTGGATGTCAGATTCTAAAGCCATCTCTAATAATTCTACTGCTTTGGTAAATTCTCCCAAATTTTGATAAACCAAAGCAAGATTAGATTGAGTAGTAGATAGATTTTGGTGATTTATCTTGGATTGAATATTCAAAGTGCTTTCTAATAAATCTGCGGCTTTGTTGTATTCTCCCAAATCTTTATAAACCATAGCAAGATTGGATTGTAGGGTTGCAACAGCACTTTCCGCTTTTTGATTTTGGAAAATATGCAATGCTTTTTCTAAGTATTTAGCTCCTTTTTTAAAATCTGCAAATTCCCTTAAATTCCACCCTAAATTATTACTCAAATGGGCAATTTGGGCATTTTCTACTTCTTCGGGTAGGCTATTGAGTATCGCTTCTGCTGGGCTTAGGTATTGAAATTTGGTGGTAAAATTGGTGTAAGCATCAAAATCAATATCGCAATATCTTCATAGGCAATGGGGTGCTGGTACTGCACCATGTTTTGTATGAGGCGGTGCAGGGTGTAGCAGGTTTCGTTTTTTTGGTTTCGGGTTTTGCGTAGCCAGCCAGCAGTGTGCAGGTTTTCTATGGCTTGGGCAAAGGGCCTTTGGGTGTTTTCGTCTATTTTTAGCCATTCTCTTAGGGTTTTTATGGCTTGCGGCTCGGGGGGTAGGGCGGCAAACTGCTTCAAAACCCAAATCTCGTAGGGGCTTC
>JALOLV010000216.1 GCA_025455785.1 Spirosomataceae bacterium
GCCTTCAATGGCATATTGTGGATGAGCCGTCGTGAAAATTATTTTGATTCCCCGATTCTGAATGAGTTTTGCAAAATCTGTACCGAGCATATCGGGCATTTGGATATCCAAAAAGACCACATCAACGGGCTCGTTGTAAATGTAAGTTAGTGCCTCCGAAACCACGTTAAAACTCCGCAAAAGTTCGATAAATGGTGTTTTTGCTACAAAATGTTCGATTATTTCGATTGCCGAAGGTTCGTCATCGATGGCTATGGCTTTAATTCGACTGATTGGAGGGGTGTTCATATTTTATGATAAGTTGATGTTTAGATTTACTTCAAATACTTTATTATCGTATTGAATATTAAGCAAATGCTTCTTATCGTACAATAAACCCAAACGTTTTCTTGCGTTTTCAATTCCCACTCCCGTACCTTTTTTAACTGTTGAATTGAGAGCGATACTATTAATTATATTGAGGCATAGATTCTTTTGCTCAATTCTTAACTCTCCATAGATAAAACTTTCATTCTCTAAACTAATGGCGTATTGAAACGCATTTTCGATAAATGGAATTAGCAGCAGCGGGGCAATCACAGCACTTTCTTCGTCCCAATCTATCAAAAAGTCAATTTTTACTCTTGAATTATTCGGGATTCTGGCTCTTTGTAGCGAAATGTATTTCTCAATAAATGATAATTCTTTTGAAATATCAGTAAATTGATTCTGGCTTTCTTGGGTCGTAAATCGCAAAATTTCGGATAATTCACTAATCAAAATTGCAGTTTCTTCGTCATTGTGTTTAATTGCCGAACCGTAAATAATATTGAGCGAATTAAACAAAAAATGAGGTTTTATCTGTGCTTTAAGCGTATTTAGTTCGGCATCCGCTTTTTCTTTCAAAAGTTTAATCTGCTGTTTTTGGGTTCTGAAATAATCGGCAACGTAACTAAAAATCACAATAAATGTAATCAGCGTAGCAGTTAAGATGATGTTTTCGTCGATAAACTCTTTGTCATATTCGGTTCGGATTTGTAGCAGTCCAAAAATTATCAAACTCAATCCCGATACCCATGCCCAGTAAAAACTTTTAATTTTATCGGATTGATTCGAATAAATTTTCAAAAACATCAATCGGTAATTCAAAAATGCAAGTCCAAAAAGCAATCCGAGCAGAAAAAGTATTCCCAAAATATACCTGATGAATCCACCTATGTCGCTCATTGGACTGCTAAATTCGGTGAAATACACATTGATAAATGAATAAGTAAAGTAAATAACCGTACCTATCACGCAAGCTCTTGCGAGAATTATCGGAAGATATTTACTTATATTTTTCATTATTTCGGTACTGTTTTTTGAATTTTACGAAGTTTTTGAGTTTCAGTTATTCCTTTATTTTCATCTACAAGCCTCAAATGAAGGGCTTGCAGTAGAAAATCGTTGTCTTCAATGCCTTTGATGTAGTATTTGTTTCCAGCCTTAGCATCAATTCTCAATTTTGAAGTCTTACTGTCAAATTTTTTGGATTCAATCAGATAAACCCCTTCTGGTATTTCAATCTCAACTGCATTGTTAGTCCTAAAATTTTCAACCCGAATGTTTTCATTTATCCTAACTTCGTAGGCTGTTCCCCAAAACTCCTTAGTACGGTAAATTATGAGTGTTGCGGTATTGGTTTTGGTTTGTAAATCATCATTTATCCAATAAAACACCAACACCGCTAAGATGTTCAGTATTTTCATTTCTTTGGATAGTTTTTTGAGATTTGTATATTTGCCTGAAAATAAATGATACGTTGTCTATCAATCGGAGCATTGTTTAAGGGTGCCAACTGCGATTTCCATGCTCGTTCGTTGAGTCCGTGGCGGTAGCCAACTTTAAACGATTCGACGACATCTCTTCGTCTTTTGGCGGTGTGGATAAACTGCAAGCCCAAGTCTATCAAGAAGTTGCTGTGAGTCAGTGTAGGATAGCTAACACTCTGAGGGACTTTTCCTAAATCGTCAAAATCAATAGGTACTTTTTGCTTTTTTTCTACCAATATATCATATTCCGAATAGCTTAATCCGCTAAAAAAATATAGCGACCGATTTCGAGTTTTAATGATAGAATAGGATGGAATCAGACTCACAAATAACCCAGAGCTTCGAGTGATATATTTATCATTTTTATCTCTACCATTAAAATTTGCTCCCATTTCTAAATCAAGTTTAAATTTTGATTTTGTAAATCCCATACCAAATTGGGCAGTCTCAAAGTGGTTATCGAAAGGTATGTTTTCTTTTTTTAGGTATTGGCTCAAATTATTTCTTAGCAGAAAACTCCCCGAAGCTATCACACCACCAAAGTAATAGTGCCAACCCGCCCTAAATTCTGGAATTTCGTCGATGGCACTCGAATCCACTGGTTGATTCCGGTTTGGCCTGCCAAATGTTAAGAATTGCCCATGTGTATTTAGCTGCACCAGTAAGGCAAAAAGAAGTGTTAATTTTAAGGTTTTCATTGAGTCTATCTTTTAGTTTGATGATACAAAACAATGTTATCCTCTCAATCAAAAAAAACGAATGTGGCTAAATGCGTTAGTTTTGTGGGCAAAGCCTAAAATTTTGTGGGAAACAAAAAAAGGCACGTTATCAAAACGTGCCTTCGGTTTTATCAAGAAACAATCTTAAACTCGTTTGCTGATGTTATCGTACATTTGAGTCAAAGTTGTTTTTAGGTCATATTTCCAATCCCAAGTCGGGTAGTCTGCCTTGAATTTGCTCAAATCCGAGATGTACCAAATGTGGTCGCCGATACGGTTGGTTTCCGAATAACTGTAATTCATTTTATTACCCGTAATCTCTTCACAAATCTGGATACCTTCGAGCATTGAACAGTTTGCAAAACGTCCACCACCGGCGTTATAAACTTCTCCGGCACGTGGATTCTGATAAAAATGCCAGAACATATTTACTAAATCCCAAGAGTGGATATTATCACGTACTTGTTTACCATTGTATCCAAATATTGTATAATGATTACCCGTGATTGCACATTTCATCAAATACGCCAAGAAACCGTGTAGCTGAGCACCCGAGTGGTTTGGACCTGTCAAACATCCACCACGGAAAGTCCCCGTTTTCATGCCGAAATAACGGCCGTATTCTTGAACCAAAACATCGGCAGCAACCTTAGAAGCACCAAAAAGTGAGTGTTTCGTGTGGTCGATACTCATGTTTTCGTCGATACCGTTTTTGTAATAAGCGTGGTCTTCCGAAATCTCCCAACGGGTTTCTGTTTCTATCAATGGCAAATAATTTGGATTATCGCCGTAAACTTTATTGGTCGAAGTAAAAATGAATACTGCATCTGGGCAATGTTGACGAGTCATTTCGAGCATTACCAAAGTACCATTGGCATTTACCGTAAAATCCATAAATGGCTCACGTGCTGCCCAGTCGTGGCTCGGTTGAGCGGCAGTATGCACAACCAATTTAATATCCGAACCGTATTCAGCAAAAATTTTCCCGATTTGCTCTTCAGAGCGAATATCGGCATTGTAGTGCTTATAGTTGCTGTATTTTTCTTCGAGACGACCTCTATTCCAGTCGGTTGATGCCTCAGCACCAAAAAAGTAGCTACGAAGATTGTTATCAATACCGATTACTAAATCAAATTTCTCGGCAAAAAAGGCTACTGACTCACTTCCAATCAGCCCGGCCGAGCCTGTTACGAGTGCTATGTTCATAGTTTTTGGTTTCAATATTCAAGAATTGTGAAACGCTCAATTTTGAATTTTTCTAAGAATTATAAAAAAATATAGCAACTATTAAAAAAATAGCTGCTTTGAGGAGGTTAATCCAATTAAATAGAAACAAAATCTGAGCAATGTGGCATAATCATCCATTCTTTACTCAATTAAGCTCCTGTGCTATTACCTTTGCCGAACCATTTCTGACGGATTTCGGCTGCTTTAGCTTCAATTTTAGCATCAGCAGGGTATTTGTTCTTTAACTGAGCTGCCGACGAATCTGGATGAACACCATAAATATAAGGGTCGCCTTCACGAGCATCTTTTTGCCCAATCTTATTTGAGTTTTGATATTTGCAAGAAGATAGTGCGAAAACCACACCTATTGAGAATAAAACCGATAACTTCTTCATGTCTTGAATTGTAGTCATTATTTTTGTACAAAATTAAGGTAGGATTTCGATACTGCCAAACAGAATCAGAATTTTGTAGTGTTTAATCTGAATTTACATGGATAATACAAAGTTAAATATAAACACATCACAACTTATCAATGATTTGCTTGCATTGATTGAGAATGCCCGAAATCAATTAGCTTATTCTACTAACGCTACACTCACCATGACCTACTGGCATGTAGGTAAACGAATAAATACTGATATTTTATCAAATAAACGTGCAGATTACGGAAAACAAACTATAATCTCGGTTTCACAGTTTTTAGTCTCTAAATATGGTAAAAGTTACGAAGAGAAAAATCTTCGCCGTATGGTGCAGTTTGCACAAGTTTTTGATGATGAAACAATTGTCGTATCACTGATACGACAATTAAGCTGGACACATTTTATAGCTTTAATTCCTATCAAAAATGAGGTAGAAAGAGAATTTTACACCCAAATGTGCAAGATTGAGGGTTGGAATGTGAAAACGCTACGACAAAAAATAGAAGGTATGCTCTTTAAGAGAACTGCAATTAGTAAAAAACCAGAAGAATTAATCCAGCATGAACTACAAGAATTAAATAATACTGGACAACTGACTCCAGACCTCGTATTTAAAAATCCCTATTTTTTGGATTTTGTAGGATTAAAAGCTAATTATTCCGAAAAATCACTCGAAGACGCTATTTTGAGAGAATTAGAATATTTTATATTGGAATTAGGCAATGGGTTTACGTTTGTTGAACGTCAAAAAAGAATGATAATTGACGGCGAAGATTTCTATTTAGACTTATTATTTTATCATCGTAAATTAAAAAGACTTGTTGCCGTTGAATTGAAATTGGGTAAATTTAAGGCTGCTTACAAAGGACAAATGGAACTATACCTGCGTTGGTTGGAAAAATATGATAAAGAGCAAGACGAAGAACCCCCAATTGGTTTGATTTTATGTGCAGAAGGAAATACCGAACAAATAGAACTACTAAAATTAGAAAATTCAGGAATTAAAGTAGCTGAATACTTAACCGAATTGCCTGATTTGGTTTTACTAAAACAGAAATTGCACTTGGCAATTGAGCATAGTAGAAATAGATTATCGAAGAATTAAAATTATTTTTGATGTACGACATAATTGTAATCGGCGGCGGAATCGTAGGATTGGCAACCGCCCTAAAAATCAAAGAGCAAAAGCCCCAACTAAATCTTTTGCTTCTCGAAAAAGAAAACCAATTGGCAGAACACCAGACTGGTCATAATAGCGGAGTGATTCACTCTGGTTTATATTACAAACCCAATAGCTTAAAAGCCATAAACTGTATAAATGGCTACAAAATGCTCATTGATTTCTGCGAAAAACAAGAAATCAAATACGAATTGTGCGGAAAATTAGTGGTGGCTACTCGCCCCGAACAGATTTCGATTTTGGATGGATTATTTGAGCGTGGCAAACAAAACGGACTTGATGGTTTTAAGATGCTCAATCCTGAGCAAATGAAAGAATATGAGCCGCACGTGGCTGGCCTAAAAGGTTTTTATGTACCGCAAACGGGTATCATTGATTACAAAGAAGTCTGTGAAAAATACGGAGAAAACGTGAGGATTTTGGGCGGAGAAATCAAATTTGGCGAGAAAGTCGAGAAGATTACAACCAAAAATAATATTTCGGTTGTTCAAACTTCCAAAAACACTTACGAAACAAAATTGGTGGTAAATTGTGCAGGATTATACTCTGATAAAATAGCTCAGTTGACCGA
>JALOLV010000527.1 GCA_025455785.1 Spirosomataceae bacterium
TTCGTAAGTATGATAGCTTTTTGTACCAGTTTGAACGGCTTTTTGGGCAAAAGATTCTACTTTGTCGAACTCTCCCCGGCGACCGTGTTCATCGGCCATAGATTCCAGAATACTGCCGTCGTTGGGGTATTGCTCGTAGGCATTGCTCCAGAGCGAAAAATTATCTTTCCAGACTTTTACTTGTTGAGTTGTCAAAAACAAACAGAATACCCCAAACGCCCCTCCGACAAGCCACGTAGTGTTGCTTTTGAGCCATTCGTTTAATCCATAAAAAATCATAAAAAATAAGCCCACATACGGCAAATACGAATAACGCTCGGCCATAAATGCTTTACCCACCGATAAAAACTGAAGCACCAAAGCGATAGTTACCAAGAAAAATCCCCAACCAAAAAATACAAACTTGTATTTGCGGTAAGACCATATCATTGCCCCAATCGAACCAACGAAAAAGATAATCGCCAATAAATATTTTGGGTCAGATGCTTCGCTTATGCCCGGATAGGGATGTAAATTTGATAGTCCGAATGGTAAAAGTGCCATGATGTGGTACCTGAGATAGCCATAGGACGGATACGAGATTCGTTCTAATCCTGAAAAAGTAGTGGTTGATAATGCCGATAGATTCTGGCTTTTGGTCAATAATCCATGAAAATCGCCACCGGCTTGCACATTGACCGAAATCAAACCAAACAACAACGCAATTGCAAAAAACGGAGCTTTTTCTATCAGATTTTTAGGCGATAACCATTCACGTCCTTGCCAATAATCAATGAGCAATAAAACTATTGGCAGCGGCACAGCCATCGCCTTAGAAAGACACGATAGTACGAATAGCAAAATACTGATAATGAGCCATTTACTTTGACTATCAGATTTGTATTTGAGATAACTAATACACGAAGCCAAGAAGAAAAAAGTATAAAGAACATCTTTGCGTTCGGCAATCCAAGCAACCGACTCTACGTGCATCGGGTGGATGCCGAAAAGCAGGGCTGTCAGAAACGAAACAACGATTTTTTTATCGGTAAGGCGTTGAATCAGCACAAAAACCAACAACGTATTGAGTATATGAATCAAAACATTTGTAACAATAAAAGAACCAGCCCCTTTGCCAAAAAGTAATACATTGAATGCCAACGAAATCATCGTAACGGGGTGGTAGTTGAGAGCTACGATTTGGGTCAATAACTGTTTGAAACTCGCCCCGTTTGGGTTCAGAACCCACTGATTATTAGTTACGTAGTGTTGGTCGTCCCATTCGACAAAACCATTTTTGAAGGCACCGACATAGCCAATAAATGTTACGACCACCAAAATGGCCATCATCCATACTGGATTTACTGATTTGGGAGTGGCAGGTGTCTGAGTAGTATTGACTTTGTTTGAGGTCTGTTGGGTTTTTTGTTTCTTTGCCATTGTATTAGGTAAAGGAAATTTTCACGAATATAAGGCTATTGCATTATTAAAGTCCTTCTCCTTCGAGTAGAAGGGTTGGGATGAGGTGACATCCACAAAGATTTTAAAACAAAAGTCATTCCATTTTAAAGCTACAATATATTTGTATGACAATCGAACAAGCCCAGCAAGAGGTTGATAATTGGATAAAAACCATTGGGGTTAGGTATTTTAACGAGCTGACCAACATGGCAAAGACCTCGGCGATGAAATGGCTGATGTACTTTTTGTACTGATTTGCCTTGCTAATCAGACTGGTATCAACCTCACCGAAGCTCTCAAACGAAACCTCGACAAAAAGACCAACCGAGACAAAGACCGCCATATCTCGAATGAGAAATTGAAATAATTGATTTTTGAAGTAGGGTTGAACTAAAAAAATATAAATTTGTTATTATATGAAAATATGTTCATTTATTTAGTATTGGGTAGTTTCTAACATTTATCGTCAAGTAGAAACTAAAAGCGGTATTCGGATGGTTTATTCTTAATAATGAAGAATTTACAGCAAAACTCTTTGATTAACCGAAATTTTAGGATGAATAAACTCGAAGCGACCGTAAAGATGAAATGTCCGAGGTGTCACGAAGGCGATATTTTTGAATCAAAAAATCCGTTTGCGTGGGGTAAAATGACTACTATGCACACAAACTGCCCGAATTGTAATCTGAAGTACGAGCGAGAGCCGGGTTTCTTTTACGGAGCGATGTATGTTTGTCGGAAAAGTAGATTGGCGTTGGTATATCATTAGTTACGTAGCCTTGACCCTGATTTTATTCTCGGTTTTTTACCGAATCTCACGCTCGTTGTGGTTGCAAGTTTTTAGTAAATAGATAGTTAATCAAAATTGTAATTATTTGATTATCAGTTTTGTTAATTGATAAACGTTTAAAAATATAATTTTAAATCTTAATAAAAATGAAAGGTACTTTTGAAGAATTGATAGCATCCGAAAAACCAGTATTGATAGATTTCTCGGCCGAATGGTGCGGGCCGTGCAAACAATTAGCTCCAATCTTGCAGCAATTGGCAAATGATATGGGCGATTCGGTAAAAATCATCAAAATTGATGTTGACCAAAACCCTAAATTATCGCAGAAATATCGTGTGCAGAGCGTG
>JALOLV010000217.1 GCA_025455785.1 Spirosomataceae bacterium
TACGAGGTATTAAGGCACAAATGCTAAAAGATTTTGGTAGGGCAGATATTACGCTTGGCGATTATCAAGTTCATGCTCGTGGCAGCAAAGAATTACCCGTTTGGGGGATTCCAGATGTGCTGACTGCTATGTATTCAGAACCCTACAAAAACGGCAAAAAAAGAGTGATGCAGGGCGAGTCTTATATCGAATTAGTACAATTTCCGAAAGATGGCTTGCCCGAAATCGAATCGGTGATAAATTACGGTTCGTCGAGCCGTCCCGAAAGCCAACATTACACCGACCAAATGGAGATGTTTGTAGGCAAGCAGACAAAAAAAATGACCCTCGATAAATCGAAGGTCTTGAACGATGCGGTGAGGGTTTATTCACCTAAATGACTTATTTTACTTTTTTAGGTTGAAACCCCTTCAAAGGGTCATTCATGGCTTTTTGTCTGACTTTTATCCATGCGTACCCGATTCCCGATAAAACGATTAGAGCTAAGATGGCTAATTGGTCCATATATTTGGTGGTTTTTGTAATTTAAATAACGTAATTTATCTTGGAAGTGTTGTATTTATTTTATTTAACGGTATTTCTGCATTACGAACGCAACAAAAAACTTACAAATTAGCCTTTTTTCTGAATTAGCTCATCGGATAGCTAAATCAGTTAATTACCAGTGTTGCTGTTTGTTCGGGAGTACTACCAGCTTTGGGGTAAGGATTGACAGCCTTGAGATTAATCTTATAGGTACGATTTTTAGCTTTGATTTCGGCAGTTTCGGTAATACCAATTGATTTTTCGCACTGAATACAAACTTTTACTCCTTCAAACTTTTCTTGTCCAATTTGTACGTTTAGCGTTACGATGGCCTCTCCTGCACGCACACATTGCACACCTTGCGGGCAACGAGAGTCGGCAATGGTTATGAGTTTGGTGTCTATTGTGTTGTTGTTATCGGTAAATGAAACTGATTGATTTACTTTTAAATCAAAATTATCGCCCAACTTGGCAATCGTTACTTCGTCGGTTGTACAGGCTGCCATTGCGAACAAGGCGAGAGATGAGATTATTAGACCTTTCATTATTTTGTGTTTTATGAAAATACACGAATCTTATTTTTATAAAGATACAATTCTTCGATAAAAGGTTTAAATGCTCATAGAATATTTTTAAAAAGTGTGTGTGAAATAGTAGCTTCAAACGAGAGGATAAATAAAAAATCTTAAAGTTGTGCAGATTTAGACTATCCCTAAACTATACTAAAAGACTACTGAATTGCTTCTACGCACCCAAAACCCATCGAGTTTTTCTTGCCAAATCCGCTTTGTAAACCAAACTTGAGTAGCTCTTTTGGGGCATGAAGTTTGAATTTGCAATCATATCCCGAAATCAAACTTTGGCTCGGATTCTCGGTTTTGATATAAACTTTACGTGGCTTGACGGTATCGGGTACAACTTCTAATTTGTACGGATAACTGAGCCAGTCGTTCGGAATATTTTTGTATGCTTCGGCGTATTTTTCGAGCAGATTATTCACGACCGACTTCTCGAAAGTGCTATCGGTTGGCGAGACGACCACATCGTCAAAATCATTGTCTTTTCGGCTCATCACAAGCGGCGAGAGCGTCTTGAATTCCATCGTTTCGTCTTCGACAGACTCATTCAATAATTTTACTTTCGATACCCAAAATGCCGCTCTCGAATTTGCATCGTAAATCCTAAGCATTTGATTCTCAAAGAGTTTGGCTACTTTCTCTTCGGGTAGTTTGGTGTAAATATTCAAGACCAAACCCAATTGATTCGATAATAATTTTATGCGGTCTTCTTCGATTCGCCAACCACCAAATGGCAGCATTAGATGCGAAAAAGTCAGTAATTTCAATCTTCTACGGTGAACAGTTGTGATGATTTCGTTGGCCGAATCCCATTCTTTTTCTACTTCTCTGAGCAAAGCCCCGATACCCGCCAATAAATTCTTCTGATAACGCAGCGGCAACATACTGCCATTCCGACGGTCAGTTGCCAGATTCAATGTTAGCTTGATTCTCATTTTTTTGTGTTTGTGAAATTGTTATCTTTTAATCGTTATTGATTAAGTGCTAATAGTCATTAATTCGTTGTTAATCAGTAGATTATATTTCTATTTTGTTCGATTCTGAACAACCAATAACGATTTTCCGATTAACAAATAACTATTAACAATTCTCATCAACGGGCTTCATAATCAGCCAAGTATTCTTCGTCGAAGACGCTCTGGAGGTTTTCTAAACCAGTTTCTAAATCGTTAGCGATGCGTTGTTCGATGCTAATATCAATCAAGAGTAGGTTTGCCGGATACGCCATTTTGCCTTTGATTCCCCAACGAACTTTGGTTTTATTTCCTTCGTAATCTTCGGTGATAAAATAGGCAGTATCGTTGGTGTCGAATTGCCCAAAATCGCCTAAAGAAAAATCAATTCTTTTGCCTTCTTCGATGTGTAATATTTCATTATTTTTATCTGAACGACTGGCAAAATCGACACCCCATTGGCTATAATTTTCTTGGTTTTTAAGATAATCAAAGACTAAGTTTTGGGGTTTGTCGATGATGATTTCTCGCTCGACAACGTATTCTTTGCGTACAAAAGCAGCCATCAAAAGCGGAATTGCAACCAAGACTCCAAAGTTTATTAAATATTTTTTGAGGTTATTCATTTTGCTTTTTTGATTAATTCTGTTCTATTATTTTGACTCTACAAAGTTGCGTTTGGTGGTGTGCAAAATACCTGCACGCTTCAATTAATTTTTAAATTTTTTCTCATACAAATTAATCCAATCGCTTGGTGTCATTTTGCTAATCAGCGATGCAATCAGTACGTACGGAATCTGATTGACGTTTTTGAATCTGATGCAGCTTTTGCCCATATCCAATTTTGATTTTGAATAATTTGGGTATTCGCTCGAAAACCACCGAGAAAGTGACTCATCGGCATAAACGGCCATGTGGTACAGAGCGATAAAGTTTTTCTGCGACGCAATGCTTATAAATGGCAAAGGCTGTTTTGGATTACAGTGATAACCACTCGGATACAAGTCGTGCGGTACATAATACTCGATACCATTTGTGCCGATTCGTTCCTCAAAACCTTTGGGCAAATACTGCTGCATGATGGTTCGGAGTTCTTGCAACGGTTCTTTTCTTTCGTCCGAAACCTGATTAAGATAGTCTGAAAAAGTGATTGTTTCGATTGTTTTCATAAATCCTTTCCGATTGATGATACAAAGATGTAGGTAGTGCAATGCAAACTAATTGCACACTTAAAAATATTTTCTAAATTTGTTTTTAAAAGTAAAGTAAGGACGAATCGCATTCGTCCAAAACCATTTAACCCATATCAGAATTATGAAAAACCCGCAGGTCATTCGCCTCTACCGTCTCAATGAATTATTCAACACTTTTAAGAATCGGGTGCTGAACATCCAAGAATTGATGGATAAAATCGAAGTGGGCGAGCGTACCCTCAAAGGCGATTTACAAGTTTTGCGTGAAGAATACGATGCTCCGATTGTCTGGGATGCCAAGCGTCGTGGGTATTGCTACACCGAGCCGTTTGATTTGGATGTCCGAATCAGCCTAAACAAAAAAGACGTGGCGGCACTGCATACTGCCCTGCGGATTCTGGAACAGTACAACCAATTGAGTATTTTTCAAGACATCAGAGGGGCGATTTCTAAGATTGAGAATAGTGTTAAGTTTCATAGCCGCCCCAACGACCTCAATAAATTTATTCAGCTCGAAGAAGTCCCGTTTTTTAAGGGCAGCGAACTGATACCGATTTTTGTTGAAGCAACCCAGCAACATTCCAAAATAATATTCAGCCACCAAAGGTTCGACTCCGAAGCCGTCAGACAGCACGAAGTATTGCCGTATTTACTGAAAGAATACCGTAATCGGTGGTATTTGGTGGCGTGGAGCATTGATTATCAGCAGATTCGTATTTATGGGCTTGACCGTGTGGTGCAAGACAGCATTCAGATTATCACGGGCGATTTTGAAGCCCCCGAGTTTGATGCCGAACAGTATTTTAGGTATTCGCTCGGGATAACGGTTTATCCCGACAAACACCCCGAAGACGTCATTCTGTCTTTTGATGCCCGACAAGGCAAGTATTTCAAGACCCAACCTTTTTATTCGTTTACCCCCGACGATATTTTGATTGATGACGAAACCGAGCTACGTGTACGCCTGCGTATTATTGTTAATGAAGAGTTGATTAGGGCAATTGCTCAATTTGGTAAAGACGTGCGGGTGATAGAACCCGCCAGCTTGCGTGAGACCATGAAAGAGTACTTTAAACAAAGTTTTGAGGTTTATCGGTAGGGGCGAATCGCATTCGCCCGATTCACTAAATTCTACACATTGTTCTTCTCGAAATATTTATACACTACCCCCTTCAGTAGTCATTGAATGCTTTTAGTCTTATAATCAATCAACTATACCCGAAATTCTCCTCGGATTCAGACGTTTATCACCAAAAAATGTTTCTTATCACCATTTTATTGATAAATAATAAAGTTATTCTAATGTTAAAAATGTTCAATACTTATTTTGATAGGCAATACCTGTAAATTACTAATAAATACTGGATATGTTTAATTAAATATACGTTTAATCTAATATTTAACTAATTATTTCCCTTTTTATGCTCTATTTTTTGGCAAATATATATTATTGTCTAATTAATTGATAAAATAGTATTATATATGTATTAAAATTATATACGTACTTTGTGTCATTAATTATATCATGAAGTCCTCTCAAAAAAATAGAAATAAATCTCACTTCTGCTTTAATATTTATTGATGTCAGCGAAAGATTGAAAAATAATTTTACTCAATATGTTAGTAGTAATTGGTAGGTGTTTTTTAGGTATATTATTTCTTGTTTCGGGAGTTCTGAAAGCCGTCGATACGGCTGGTTTTGCAAGAAATCTATCAGAGTACGGATTTGGATACGCCGATTTTTTTGCGTTTTCAATTGTCGGTATAGAGATAGTAATTGGGCTTTGCTGGCTGATGGATATTAATACTAAATTGAATAGCCACTTTACGTTGTGGATGACTTTGGCTTTTACGGGTGTGCTGATTTATGGAAAGATGAACAGAGGGATTGAAGATTGTGGATGTATGGGTGATTTTGTTGAGATACCTTTCGAGATTTCGATTGCCAGAAACATCGTTATCATGCTTTTGAGTCTATGGTTAATCGTACAAACCAAATATGACTGTGGGAGAATTGTAGTTTACAAGATATACTTACTAATACTACTTAGTTGTTTGGGTTTTGGGTTGGCTGGTCTTACGACAGGGGTCGAACTGTACGCCAAGCACAGCATAAGAGCAGGGCAGAGGGTTGAAGATACTTTTTTGGCTCAATTTAGAGAAAAACTAAGTGGTAAAAGAGCATTTGCTTTTGTTTTCAGTCCGTCATGCTCGCATTGTTGGAATGCTTCTGAAAATGTAAAGAGTATTCGGCAATATCCTGAATTAGGAGAGGTAATCGGGGTGATTTCAGAAGATACCGATGCAGTAGATTATATAGAGATGATAAAACCTAATTTTGAAATTTTTAGTGTAAAAACAGACTTGCTCAAAAATAATGTGAAAGGAGTACCCCTACTGGTGGAGTTTCGGGATGGTAAGGTGGCTGTCATTCACAAGTCGGGGCATATACCTACTGGTGCATATCTCAAACAATTTTCTAAATAAGTAATACAAACCTAAATTTCAATTAAAACTATGTACAAAAATTATTTTAGAGCCATTTACTACTTCGGCTTTCCCATTTATGAACAACCGTACGCAACCCGCCGGAGTTGATAACTTAGGATGTGAGACTGTGAGTGGTTTAAGAACGCAAAAAGCAGCATATTGGAATGCCGGCCATGGTGTTGTCGGTACCTCTGCTGTGAAAGAGTTTTTGGGAATGGCCATGCTTGAAGAGCGAACCATGAATCCTGCAAATTATGTTTTTGGTGATAAGTACCCAGCCGATGACCCAGTCATATCACGTCGGAATCAACCGAAAACAGGATATGCCGCCAATGGTGGGGCTATTAAGCAAAATGTATTTGCATTAGCAGTTTCAATTCCTAATATTCGTAATGTAACTAATACTTCCGTTAGAAATGCCTCTAACTGTGGCCAAGCAAATGTATTATGTTGGGATGAAGTCGTAAATACTTTAAATACCAACAGGTCGTGGGATGTTGCTAAGTTTAACGAATCAAAAAATTACTTTGCAAAAATTGGT
>JALOLV010000218.1 GCA_025455785.1 Spirosomataceae bacterium
AATCCCAAGAAATTAAAAATTAAGAAATGAATATCGCTCGCAATACATTAAAAGAATATAGCTTACGCCAAACGGGTTGTCGTGAAGACATCTTAAATGCCTTTACGAGCCACGAATACGCCCTTTCTCACAGCGATTTAGAAAATCAATTGGGCGAGAGATTCGATAGAGTAACGATTTATCGAACCCTAAAAACCTTTGTTGACAAAGGAATTTTACACAAAGTACTCGACGACGTGGGCGGTACAAAGTATGCACTTTGTAGGACCTCCGAATGTTCGCACGAAGAACACCACCACGACCACGTGCATTTCAAATGTACAACTTGCGGAAACACGACTTGTATCGAAAGTATCCATATCCCGACAATCAATTTGCCACAAGGATACGTTCGCAAAGAGGTGAATATGCTCGTGCAAGGCGTTTGCCCAAATTGTAATTAATTACGGTAGATTTCTGAAATTTATCCAGATTTTGTAAGAAAGAAACCCATCTTTCTTCGTTTTTCTTTTCTCCTAAAACCATTATGAAAATAACTTCTGCTCAATTTATACAGAGTACCCACGATTACCGTAAATGCCCCAAGCCCGATAAACCAGAGTATGCTTTTATTGGTAGGTCGAATGTCGGTAAATCGTCGTTGATAAACTCAATGACGGCCAGAAAAGACCTCGCCAAAACCTCGCAGAATCCGGGCAAAACCCAAACAATCAACCATTTTTTAGTCAATAATAACTGGTTTTTGGTCGATTTACCGGGCTATGGCTACGCCAAAGTATCTAAGACCGACCGCGAAAAATGGCATAAAATGATTTGGGATTATTTAGGTCAAAGAGAAAACTTAATGTGTGTTTTTGTTTTGATTGATGTTCGGCACGACCCACAAAAGATAGATGTCGAATTCATTAATCAGTTAGGCGAAAAAGGGATTCCGCTCAAAATTATTTTTACAAAAGCCGATAAAATCGGACCGGTGGCGGCTCAACAAAACGCCCAAAAATTTAAAAATGCCTTGCTCGAAACATGGGAGGAGTCTCCCGAATCGTTTATCACATCGGCCGAAAAAAACACGGGTAGAGAAGATGTTTTGAAAGACATTACCCAAATGAATGGTTTATTTAAAAAGTGAAATAAAAAATATTTATGAATCAAACAACCTGCCCACATTGCGGACACCGATTTGATGCTGGCGAAGCCCTACAAAAGCATTTGGACATTGAATTGCGTAAAAAAATAGAAGAACAAGAAAAATTAAATGCTCAGAAATTAGAAGAATATAAAAAGCAAATTGCCGAAGAAAAAAGGCAGTTTGAGCAAGAAGAAAAGAAAAAGATGTGGGCGATTGCACAATCTGAAGCAAAGAAACGTGTCGAAGAGGCAAATTCAGCACAAATACAAGCTCTGAAAGAAGAAAACGAACAAAAACAAAAACAGATATTAGCCTCTCAGCAGAAAGAATTGGAGTTATTACGTAGAGAAACCGAACTGAAAAACCAGCAAGACCAGCTGCGGATTCAGTTAGAGAAGGATATGCTTCAGAAACGTCAAGAGATTGAAGAAGCCGCACGTAAAAAAGAAGAAGAACGATTTGAATTAATAAAAAAAGAGTACGAAAAACGGCTCGAAGACCAAGTGAAATTGGTAGATGAAATGAAACGCAAAGCCGAACAAGGCTCAATGCAAATGCAAGGCGAGGTGCAAGAATTGGCACTCGAAGAATTGCTACAAGCGGCGTTTCCGTATGATGAAATCCAAGAAGTTGGTAAAGGTATTAGAGGAGCAGACGTTATTCAAATAGTGAGAAACGAATTAGGGCAAGACTGCGGAAAAATCATTTATGAATCTAAACGTACTCAGAATTTCGGCGGCGATTGGATTGATAAACTAAAAGATGACCAGCGAAACATCGGGGCTGATATTGCTGTTTTAGTAACCCAAACCATGCCGAAAGATATGGAGCGTTTTGGCGAAAAAGATGGTGTATGGGTTTGTAACTTTCTCGAAATGAAGGCTTTAGTGTTTGCTCTACGCAAAATACTGATTCAGACCCAAACCGTAAAATCATCGCAAGAAAACCGTGCCGATAAAATGGCGGTAATGTATTCGTATCTAACGAGCAACCAGTTCAAACAGCAAATTGAAGCTATCGTAGATGGTTTTAAAACCCTAAAAGACGATTTGGATAGAGAAAAACGGGCTTTTCAGAAAATTTGGAAAGAGCGAGAAGCAACTATCGAGAAAGTTCTTGGGAGTACAATTGATATGTACGGCAGTATGAGAGGTATCGCAGGTAAGGCGATTGATAGAATACAATACCTCGAATTGCCGGGAGCAGACGACGAAGATTAATTTTTAGGCTGATAGTGAGGTATTTAGGCATGATTTTGGTTCGGATTTTTTTAGATATTCTTAATCTGACCCATGAAGAAGTACTTAATTCCGATTTTACTGACTATCAGCCAGTTATCGTATTCGCAGCAAGAATGTAGGTGTGCTACAAATTTTGAATTGATTTTTCAGAAACTACGTGATAATTACGCTGGATGGAGCGATAAAGTTACAACCAAAACCCAAGCAAGTTTTGATAAAATCACGGCCGATACCCGCGATAAAGTTGTTGACATCAAAAACGAAAAAGAGTGTTACAAAGCAATCAGCGAGTGGATTAGTTTTTTTAAAGACGGACACGTTTTTATTGGTACGGTTGCACCTTATTCTGAGGATGTTTCGGCGGCCGAAATCGAAAAAAGAGCTGCTAAACTCCAACAATTGCCATACTCAAACGAAGCCGCTTTTATGCAGTATCTCAATACTAACCCGACCAAGCTAAAATCTGTTGAGGGTATTTGGGAGAGCGACGACAAAGGGTATCGTTTGGGAATTGTTCGAGATAAAAACAACGAAAATAAGTTTTCTGCTTTTTTGCTTGCAGACCGTGATAATCGTTGGAAAGCGGGTAAAACCAAGTTTGAAATGACGCAGGTTGCCCCAAATCGCTACACAACAACCTACTATTATGCTGATTTTTCGGGCGAAAAATGCCTGACTCGTGAAGTAAAAGACTTTTTGGTTTTAGAGAATATTTATAAATTTCAGAAAGTTTATCCCAAACCTACCGAAACCGCTTCTACTGTCGAAATCCAGCAAAAAATTGCCGATTATCGTGTTGAAAAGATAGATGATGAAACCGCTCTGATTGTGCTACCGCCGTTTACGATGAGTAATGCGTACGAATTAATTGCCGATTTGGTCTCAAAAAATCTCGAAATTTTGGGTACAACCCCCAATTTGATTATTGATATCCGGAATAACCCCGGTGGCGACGATTTCTCTTATGTACCGTTGTTTTCGTTTATTTACACAAATCCAATCGTTCGTCAATCAGGATTTTTTAGGGCAAGCGAAGAAAACATCATCTCGATTGCACACGAATTAGAGGTTATTCAGACCATCCCCGTTTATCAAGAACGTTTAGTACCAAAATTACAGCCAGTTTTGCGAGATATGCAGTCGAATATTGGGCGGTTCGTCAAAGGGCCAGATAAAGAATTTACTTATGGAGTAGTGATGAATACTCCCAAAAAAGTTGCGATTCTGGCAAATAGAAACACAGCAAGTACGGCCGAAAATATGATTTTTGAGGCAAAACAAAGCAAAAAGGTGCAATTTTTTGGTGAAAACACCAAAGGTCTTGCCGATTATACCGATGTCCGAGATTGGGCTCTACCGTGCTACGGTTGGCGTATTGCTTTTGCATTGGCCAAGAGTCCGAGATTACCCAATAACCCGATTGATAACGTGGGCATCAAACCAGATGTAAAAATTCCCGAAGAAACTACCGATTGGGTTGAGTTTACAAGACAATATTTGAAAAAATCGAATTAAGGGTTTCTCAATATTCTAATTCTTACTCATACTAACTGCACCCGTTTCGTACAGCGATATGAGGTTTATTTTTAGGCTATCCGCTTGGTTTTTGAGACTTTCTACAACATAACGTTTGTTTGAGTCATCGACGATTATTTGCCCAAAATCCATGTTTTGGATGGCAGGATGCAGTTTTCGGATAGCGTTGTTCGATAATAACAAATAATCTACTGAGCCGTTGATTTTACCACGAAATGGTTTTCGTAACCACAAGATTCGCCTACCGTTTGCCTCGATAATGGTCATACCGTTGGTATTGGTGTATTTCGCAACATCAACAAAACTTTTGTACGAAATCCCGTAATTATCATAATAGTTTTTGAGGTGATAATCGTAAATTTTAGGATTTTGTAAAAGGGTCGAATCACCGATAAAAGTAGCCGATTTACCTTCGATAAGCGAGATTCCAGATTTGCGAGGGATAAAATGAAAGGTAAGTTGCTGTTGTTTGTTTTGTTGATAATCCTCAAAGAGATTCCACCCAAACAGTCCAATCAAGCACAAAAGGCTGATTTTGAGGTGTTTCAAATCACTTTTTCTGAAAAAAATAATAATCAAAACAATGATTGCATAAATTACGAGTAATTCGGTTATCGAAATTGCAAAACCCTTCATTGTCGAATGCGGAATTGCCTCTACGCCAAAAATTACCTTGTTCAATCCGAGTAAAATCCATTTGAGGCACCACCCAATACTCTCGGGTATCATCGGAATCCACGAAAATAGTAAAAGAAATAATCCTAAAGGCAAAATCAACTCTGATAACCAAAAAACAAAGGGGTTTGCCAAAAGAAAATAGCTCGGGAACTGATGAAAATAATAAACACCCAGCGGAAAAGTGGCCAACTGTGCAGAAAACGATACGCACGAAATCTCCCAAATGTTCTTCAAAATAGGATTAGTAGGCGAAATTAGCGTTTTGAGATACGGATGCAAATAGACGATTCCGACAATGGCGAGATAAGAAAGTTGAAAACCCACATCTACCACCCAATACGGATTATAACAAAGCAAAATAAACGCTGAAACCGATAGTGTATTATAAATATTGCCTTTTCGAGTAATAACTTCAGCGATTTGAACAATCGTAAACATAACCGTTGCCCGCAAAACTGTTGAAGATAAACCCGTAAATATGGCGTAAATCCAGAGCAACGAGATGACGATTGCCGCAAAAATCAGATTTCCATTTTTTAGGTTTTTGATTTTTCGGAAGAGAAATTGCAAAACCACAAACAAAATAGCCACGTGCATCCCCGAAACCGAAAGCACATGAACCGCCCCTGCCGCCGAATAAGCATTGAGCAAATCGTTATCAATGTAATCGCGAGTGCCAATTACAACCGCCGTAGCAATAGCATATTCTTGCTCAGTTCCAATGTTTTTTACAAATAGACTATCGGCGTAGCGATTGGCTGCGTAAGCAAATTTTAGAATTGGATTTTGGGGTTGATTACCGACCTTAACAAAATCGCTTTCGTACAAAAAATGGTGGGCATAAATACCCCTAAACTGCATAAATCGGCGGTAATCAAACTCAAAAGGATTCTTAGGCCCTTCGATTTCACGAGGCATTCCTTTAAGCAAAAAGACATCACCATAGATTGGTTTTTCGGATGATTTTTTATCAAAATACAGCAGCACTCTGCCCTTGGTTTTTTGCCAACCTTCGTTTGTTCTGATGGCATTTACTTGGGCTTCGACTTTGTAAGTTTTTGCTTTTGATTCAGAGTTTGAAGCAATAACTGCTTGATAATGAGAGAATTCTGTCGAGTTTAGAAAATGATTCAAATCGTGGATTGGCGTATTGAGGTAAGTCAGAATCCAACCAAAACAGACGAATACTATTGCTCCCGATAATCCATCGAAGAAATCGGTTTGGATGTACGCAACAATCCCGAGAATTATTAATAAGACGTATCGCAAAAACGGAAAAGCGTGGAATTTCATATAGTCTTGCGGTTTAGTTTATATATTCAAAAATGTGCGGTGTTTTATTTTGAATCAAAAATTTATGGATTTACCTGTATCATGTGAAACAACATGGCACTGATTCAAGCTAAACTCTCATCGCAACACCTTTTGCTTTGAGGTAATGTTTTAACTCTGGAATCCCGATTTCTTTAAAGTGA
>JALOLV010000219.1 GCA_025455785.1 Spirosomataceae bacterium
GTTTCGTCTAAATAACCGCATAAATGCAGCAATCCATGCACCAAAACTCTTCGGAGTTCGTGGTCAAATTCAGTCAAAAAATCATTAGCATTATCCCTCACACGGTCGATACTGATAAAAATATCCCCTTCAATCTTGCCTTCCTTCTCCGAATTATCAAACGTGATAATATCCGTAAGGGTATCGTGGTCTAAATACTCAAGGTTTATTTGGTGAAGGTAATCATCGCTACAAAAAATATAATTCAAATCTTTTACCGTATATCCTTCATTTACAGCACTTTCTTTCAGCCATTTTTTGAGGAAATTTGGTTTTTGTACTTTAAAATCTATGTCTTCGCTAAAAAAATTTATCATATTACAAAATTACAAAGCATTTGGAGAAATCCACAATTTTTATTTTCCTACTATTTTTGTAGATTAAATAGATTTTTATAATTTTATGGCACTTTCGGCCAATCAATTCTGTTAATTATTCAATGAGTTATTAAGTAGAATAATCCGAAATTCGATTAACTCAAATTTTCAAAACAAAACTTTTAAAGATATGTCATTGAGATTAGGAGATGTTGCCCCAGATTTTACGGCAGATACAACCCAAGGAACCATTAATTTTCATGAGTGGCTTGGCGATTCTTGGGGGATGTTATTCAGCCACCCAGCCGATTTTACGCCTGTTTGTACGACCGAATTAGGCAAAACTGCACTTTTGAAAGGTGAATTTGAGAAAAAAGGAGTAAAAGTAATTGCGGTTTCGGTCGATGACTTAGATTCGCACAACCGTTGGGTGCCAGATATTGAAGAAGTGAATGGTGTAAAAATGAATTTTCCAATCATAGCCGACAGCGACCGTAATGTAGCTACACTTTATGATATGATTCACCCGAATGCTTCCGAAAAAGCAACTGTTCGCTCGGTATTCATTATTGGGCCTGATAAAAAAATTAAGCTGACTTTGACTTATCCAGCATCAACGGGTCGTAATTTCCAAGAGTTATTACGTGTAATTGATTCTTTGCAGCTTACTTCTCAGTACCAAGTGGCAACGCCAGCCGATTGGAAAGATGGCGAAGACACGATAGTTGTACCAGCGGTCTCGACCGAAGATGCAATCCAGAAGTTTCCGAAGGGTGTAAACATTATAAAACCGTATTTGCGTTATACACCTCAGCCGAACAAATAATAGATTCTCTGTAAAACAACTAAAGCCGATGTTACAATTTGTAGCATCGGCTTTTTTACAAAGGTTTTAAATTTGAAGAGGATATATATCGAATTGCTGGCTAACTTTCATATCTATTAGTTGCTGGCCAGAACTACTCGATTGGTTTTTGTTTGAATTGAAAATTCTTTGTTGATTTTTTCTTTACCCGAAGCAATAACAAAAGTGTAATTGCCATCTTCTAAGTTTGATAGGTCAAAAACCTTGCTATACTTAGAGTCGCTTACCGAATAATCGCTGAATAATACATTGTCGTTATCGTCTTGAAGAGTAATTGTTGTCTTCTGACGTGAAGGATTCGTCACTTCTACTTTGAAACGAAGCGTACCAGCTTCATTGATTTTTACAGCAAAAGCCGTTGCTGGTTTTTCGTTTGGAGTCTCACCATTACCGACTTTACCTTTAGCAAATGAGATGTTTGTGATGGCTGCGATACCAATCGCAAGAACTACTGTTTTCATAATATTCTTTGGATTTGTTTTCATTGGAGTAATTGTTTAAAGTGTTAATAAATCTTGAAAAAGTGAAACAACTGTTTCGCCTCTAAAGTCTCCTCCGTCGAAAACCTTTGTTGATGCAAATGTATAAAGGATTGAATACAAGTCAATTACCTAAATGTTAAGAGCCGAAAAGTTGTTCAAATCTTACTGCCTTAATCTTAGAATAATACAATGTTTTTCGGAATACTACAATAGAAAGTTCAAATAATCCTATCAGTTTTATAGACTTTTCGATATGTATAATTTAATAAAGATTTGTACGTTTTAAAGAAGTATTCCATTTATGTATTTTCGGCTAAGTTTTGACCTTCAAAAATTATGAATATTCTCACAATCAATGACTTCAAAAAATCATACAACACCCACCTAATAGTACAAATCGATAGACTCGAAATTGAGTCTGGAATCCACTGGTTTAGGGGTGTCAATGGTTCGGGCAAGTCCACTTTCTTTAAATCTGTGGCCGGACTGTTACCTTTTGAAGGGCAAATCACTTTAGAAGATAAGTTTGATATTCGCAAAAATGCTGTCGATTATCGGCTGCGGGTTAATTATGCCGAAGCCGAACCGCTCTATCCAGATTATCTGACTGGTAAAGACTTAATCAAATTTATTGCCGATGCTAAAAAATCTCCGAAAGGCCAAACCGAGAAACTCATTGAAGCCTTACAAATTGGCGATTTTGTTGCCAATCAAGTCGGGACTTATTCGAGCGGAATGCTGAAAAAGTTATCATTGGTATTGGCTTTTCTGGGGAATCCATCAATCATTATGCTCGACGAACCACTTATTACTATTGATGTGCAGGCAGTTGCCAATATGTATTCACTTATTAATGAATACCGCCAGATTGGCGTTACATTTTTGCTCTCTTCGCATCAAGATTTTCGTTTCGACGAATTGAATATTACCAAAACATATTTAGTTAAAGATAAAACTATAACATTAGGCTGATTTCAAAAATTTTATGATAAAAATCTTTTCAAAAACAATTCTCAAAGAATATTACAGGCAAAATGTAATGTTTTTTGCGGCAGTTTTTTTTATTGCTGGCGTATTTATGCGTGGAAATGAACACAAGCAAATTGCCGAAATTGCCGTAAAATCGCCATTGTTTTTGGTTTGGGTAATGTTTTTATGGGCTTTATATAACATCAAAGTGATTTTGTTTACACAAAGAATATTGAAAGAAAAAACATATGAATTTCTCTACCAAAGTATTTTGTTTTCTAAAACCAAAAGGCTGTTTGCTTTAGCAGTTTTACAACTAAACTTATTGGGTCTGTCGGTGGGTTATAGTGCTTATTATCTGTTTATTGCATTGGTTAATGCTGAGTATTTATCAATTTTTCTAATAATTATTTTTGATTTTTTGATGATAGTTTTCGGGGTTTTGATTTATGAAAACCGATTACACAGACCAAATTCGGAGACAAATTTTGTGAGTTTAACATCCCGATTATCTAAACATTTTCTGACTCCACATTACCTATTTTTTATCAGACATTTATTCACCAAACAGCCAATTTTGCTACTTTCGGTTAAGTTAGCGAGTTGGTTTTTTGTTTCAGGCATGATTTATCTTTATCCAACCGATGATTACGATGTGCGGTTATTTTCGCTTGGTGGCTTATTCGTTTTCTTGATTCACGTTGTACTTTGCCAACGACTTTTTGAATACGAATTTCAACAAATTAGCTTTGTCAGAAATCTCCCATTTTCAACATTCAGTCGATTCCTGCAATACGGTTTGGTGTTTCTTATTTTGTTGATTCCTGAAATCATTGTCTTTGCCAAAAATATTCCTACCGGTGTTTCTTTGATGTATCTAATCTCTTATTTTTTGTTTGCGTTAAGTCTTATCATACTCACAATGAGTTGTTTATTTCTTAATTGGGAGCAAGAAAGATTTGGTTACCGATTGTTTTGGTATTCAATCACCACATTTGTATTAATTATGTTCAAAGTGCCGATTCTGTTGCTGGCATCAATAAATTACGTAACTTCGTTTTATATTTTACAAAAGTATTATTATGATGCCGAATACATTGTAAGAGAAAATTAATAGCCGAAAACCATGAATTTTGATAAATTATATAGAATCATCCTTCTGATTTTAGTGTCAATGTCGGCCTCATCGCAAGGTGTTTTTAAACTCTCGGGAGAAGTACAAAACCCAACCGAAAGACGAGTTTTGATAACACTCTACCGAGATTGGGTAGGCGATGAAGAAGAATATGAGATTCCGTTAGACAAAGATAACCGATTTGTATTTGAAGCAAATCTTTCGACCGATATTGCTTACATTGATTTTTATTACGCCGAAGAGGGATTTCATTATTGGATTATACAGCCCAAAGACCAAATCGAACTTAAAATTGATAACAAAGATTTCTGGAAGTCGCTTAATGTATCGGGTAATGGGAGTACCAAGTGGAATTATTATTTGAAACAAAAGAAAGAATTTGAGGATAGTCGAGATTTTGTAAAAGAGTTAATATCATGGCGAAAACTTACCAAATCGGCTTTTTTTAGAAAAATTGATGGTGAGCAAAATGAACAACTTTATTTTTTAGAGCATTTCAAAGACCTCGATGCCAATTTTGTAGAAGTTCGCAAAGCCGATATTGTTGGTTGGCTTCAAAATTATAAAGTTGAGTATTTATCGACTGATGAATTTAAGGAACAATCCGAGACTCAGACGAGAAACGAGTTGATTATCCCGAAACTAAGCGATGAATCAAAGGCAAAATCTTTGGAGTTTGGCAATATGCAGGTCAATTTACTCGATTTATTTGTAGCAAAGGCTTCTGAAAAAAAGAAAAAAGACCCAATCGTTTCGGATTATTATAATACGCTAAAAGCCATGCACCTTCAAGGCGATTTGCCGAGAGAATTGACCGAAAGATTGATGGCATTTAAACTCAAAATTCACGCTGATTTTCCGGAAGAAGAAGGAATCGCCTATGCCCTCATGCAAGATTTTGACGCATTTGCTCAAAACCGAGATTTTAAAAACTACATCAATAAGAGAAGTAGTTTACTAAAGAATCTTGCAAAAGGCTCTGTTGCTAAATCGTTTACAGCAAAAGATATTAACGGAAAAGAGGTGTCGCTCAAAGATTTTAAAGGCAAAGTTGTTTACATAGACTTTTGGGCCTCTTGGTGCGGGCCGTGTATTTATGATATTAGACAGATGGTAAAAGTCAAGGAGCGATTCAGGAATAATAAGAATGTAATATTCATTTACGTCTCGCTCGATAAAGAAAACGAATGGCGAGAGGCTGTTTTTGAAAATAATGTAGAGGGCATTAACCTAAGAGTGGATGAAAACAGCTCGTTTGCCCGAAATTACGGAGTAAGGGCTGTTCCTACTTATTTTTTGATTGATAAAAATGGTTATTTTGCAGTCTCGCGTGTAGCCGACCCAAGCGAAGAAGATGGAGAGGCTTTGATTAAGCAGATTGAGGAAGTTTTACAGAAGAAGTGAAATTATATAGCAGCACAACCTTATCAGAGTTTTTATTTAAGATTGAATAAAAGTTACAGAATTTTAGCTTTTCCATAGCGTTGGGTTTGCAAACCCAACGCTATGGAAAAGGATTTAAAATTTGCATAGGCATGTGTATTTGAACTCTGTCAGGGTTTAGATTCAAAAAAATAACATCAAAACAAACCTACCAATTTAATTTTTATGCAGTTAAAAAAACTATTCCTAACAGGTCTTTCGGCAGTGGCTTTAGCGGCTAATGCACAAAAAATCACAAAATTACCCGAGTTTAAACTTCCCAAAAACGAAGTCGAATCTCATCTTCGGTTTTTAGGTTCGGATGAAATGTTGGGGCGTCGCACTGGCGAAATTACTAATAATGTTGCGGCTCGTTATATCGCCGAGCAATTTAGATTAGCAGGTCTTAAACCAGCCCTCGGGCAGAAGGATTTTTTGCAAGCGATACCGTTTGAATTTTCAAAACCGACTAAAAAAGGTGAGGTTATCGTTGGAAAAGATTCGCTTAAATGGACAAAAGATTACATCATGTTGAGCGGAAA
>JALOLV010000220.1 GCA_025455785.1 Spirosomataceae bacterium
GCTTACTTTTAGCACACTCAAACCTCAAGAGGCTTTGGAAAATTCTTAATTGAATTTGATTTTATTACATCAGAGACCATATCGTTTACTCGGTATGGTCTTTTTGTTTTGGTCAAGTGAAATCTTCGTTATATTAATAGATTTTGAAGTTACTTGATTTATAACAAAGGTTAGATTCTGAGACATAGCTCGGGACTTGATAGCTAAAATTAGGATTTAATAGTGTTTAATCGAAAATAGTTAATAGGAATTCGTAACTGTCTGATTATCAGTGTTATACTTGCAATTGACCATTAGCGAATAACATAAACAAATTTATATCTTGCACATAATATAGCCGTTTTATGTTTTTTAGTAGAGTTGTTTGATAATCTACACAGACTATTCGTGCGTAATATTGAAATAAATATCAATGTTTTAAGCGAATAAGGGTCAGTTAGTTACCCAATTCTGTTCATTAAAGCTCTTTTTGCTTTTCGGTCAGATTTTTGAAGAATGAATCATTGTATGACTTTCGCTTAACAAAGAAAATATCCCATAGGGATAAAATGTCGGTAGAAACAGGAACGATTTTCCTCGAAAAAAGTCCCGTTAGGGAGTCCCTAACGGGACTTGAAATCAATTTGACTTAAATTTTATCTACCAATATTGTGTCCCGATGGGACAAAATAGCTAAAGCGAAAGTCCTACATTGTTAGGTTAATTTTAAATTTTTTGCTTAACTCCTGAAGCGATGAAACTGTTTCGGGCAATAACTCAATTCCGTTTTGTAGTTGATGTTCTTTTAGCTTTAAACCCCTTTCGCCGGGCATTCTGATAGGATTTTTATCATTGATTGCTGTTGAGTTTTTGCATTGCTCAATAAAGTGTTCGATTTCTCTCAAGAAAAAATCGGTTCCTGCAAAAGCTTTTGGGTCGATAATTTGAACAAAAACAGTTCCGCCCCATCGATTTGGATTATCATTACGTCCATAACCACACAGAGCGTTGGTCAAGACCTCTATCATTATTCCAAGTGCAAAACCTTTATAACCTAAATCATGGTTGCCGAGCGGAAGTAGGGTCGAGGGTGGTTCTTCAAAGAATGTTTTTGGGTCATTTGTAGCTCTACCCTGATTATCTTGCAACCACGGATAGGGTAATAACTCATTATTTCTATTGGATTTTGCAACAAACGCATTTGACGTAGTGGACATACTGACATCAATCATGATTGGGTCTGAGTTGGTCGGAATTCCCATCGCCAAAGGATTTGGACTATAAACTCCGGTAAGCCCACCAAAGGGTGCAACGGTTTTATTGCGAGGGTCTGACGATGCCAAAAGTATAACCAAATTTTGTCGTGCTACTTTTTCGAGGTAAGCGGCTAAACAAGCAATATGATGTGATTTTTGGATGACAACCGTTCCAGTTCCTTGTCGTTCAGCCATCCAAATCGCTCTTTCAATAGCTTTTTCTACGAGCCAAGTCCCCGAAAGGTAATGTCCATCCCAAGTTTCGGTAGCTCTCGATTGGTTAATTATTTCGATTTGGTCGTTAAGTGACATTTTCCCATTCTCAATTTCGGACACGTACGAAGCTAATAATTGCAATCCGTGAGTTCGATGCCCGAGCAAATCACCTTCAATCAAAATTCGACTGATGTTTTCAGATTTTTCAGCATCCAAGCCATTTTTTTTAAGAATTTCTTCGACAAATTCTTTTAGATGATTGTATTGAAATAATTGGCTCATTTAGGCGGTTAGGGTTCAGAATTATTATTTTTTTAAACTTTTCTTTACAATGTCTCTCATTTCTTCAGTCGGAATAATATAATTAGTTGTTCCCCAAACCTTATCCTCGTATAAACCTGCTTTGGGGAAGTTTTCGGTAGTTGTTAGTATTTCATCATCTTTTATTGCACTTCTTGGACTCAATTTAAAAGATTCATTGACAACAAAAAAGAAATTTAAAGTAGCGGTTGATTTATATTTATTATCCAATTTGCCTTCAAAATCAGTTAAAAATGAAATCTGTGATTGCTGGAGTTGCCATTTGCCATTCAAAATTGTAAACTGTGTATATGATTTTACAGATTTACCTTCTTTTTTGGTATTGCTCATAATACTACTTTTAATAATATCTTTGATACCTTCTGCAGTAAATTCGTATTCAATTCTAACTATTGCTTCGGTGTATTGGTCAATGTAAATTTTTCCGTTACGTCCTGCTTTCACTCTTTTACTTACAGGACTAAAACTTATTGAATAAACTGGCTGATTGTTGTAAGAATTCATCAACGAATCGACAGTGAAATTATAATCACCAAGATTTCCTTTTTCTAAAAATTCAGGAACTCCGTTTTCTAAACTTCGGGTTACAAACGCAGTTCCATTTGCCAAACCAAAACCGTCAATTTTTGAAAGTTGGCCGAGCCATTCGTACTTTCTCGCACGCAAAAGTTTAACTTTCTCCATAAACTCGGCTTTTGTTCCGGTTTGTCTTTCGATTCTCAGAACACCTTCTTTGATTTGTACAAATCCTACTTTTTCCATTTCTGTAGTTTCGAGATAAAATCCAGTTTGGTAATTGGGAGTGCTATTAAAGTTTTCTTTAATTTTTTCGATAGCATTTTTGACAATAGTTTTGGCATCAAGAGCCGTAACTGCTGGTAAAAGTTCGGCAGGCTCTAACTCAATTACATTGGTAGAGTCGAAAGTAGATGCTTTTTTTAAATAATTTTTGTATCCGAGCTGACTGATTACAACCAAAGAATCAGCATTAATCTTTGGGTAGTAGAATTTGAATTCTCCGTTGATATTTGTGGTTGTACCAACACCTCGATTTGGAATCGAGATATAAGGGCCAGAAATTGCTTTTTGAGTTGATTTGTCGATAATTTTACCCGTAATGAAGTTATATCCGCCTTGTCCTGATGCACCAATAACCGTTATAATTATCAGCAATAAAGTATTTTTCATAATTGTCAGTGTTACTTTTATAAATTATGTTATTCTAAATGAAAAATTTAACGAGTTTTTTATAACAATTATTGAAACTTTGTTAGATTTGAGCAAAATTAAAACAAAATAAACCGTTACCGAAATGAAAAAATTACTTTCAATTTTAATCGTTTTTCTGATGAGTGTAGTTGTGATGGATGCAACCGCTCAAAAAGAAAAAGAATCTACCAAAAAGACTTCTGGTTCGAAGGGTAAAGCTAAATCTGACGACAAAAAAGATACAAAAGAAAAGAAAGATTCGGCAAAAGATAAAGCTAAAGATAAAAAAGACGACAAAGATAAAGCAAAAGACAAAAAATCTGATTCTAAAGCCAAAGACAAGAAAGAGGATTCAAAGGATAAAGCTAAAGACAAAAAAGACGATTCAAAGGATAAGGCTAAAGACAAAAAGGACGACTCAAAGGATAAGGCCAAAGACAAAGCTAAAGACAAAAAAGAGGAGTCGAAAGAGAAAAAAGATACAAAAAAAGCTACTGACCGTGACAATACTGTAAAACCAGCCCCTAACAAAACCACCAAAGATGATGGTAAAGAGGCAGACAGTGGTACACGTAAAAAAGTGGCTGGTGCCGACAAGCAAATTGGAAGAGATGACAAAGGTCGTACAATTTATGAGGGCCCAAGAGGTGGTCAGTACTATATTAATTCAAACGGGAATAAGACGTATTTGAAGGCTGACAAGAAAATGTAGAATTTGAATGAATCTATATAAATCCCTAAAAGCGTAAGTTTTTAGGGATTTTTTTATACTAAGTTCCCTCAAATAGAAACAATTTCCGAAAAATATCTTCGTTGTAAGATGGTGGGTTTTCCACAAAAACATTGCCATATTTTTGTAAACCAATTAAGATTTATTGAGTAAAATTCCTAAACCTTTGATTTTGAACCTATTGTAAATTTCTACATTAATTGTTTTTGTTTTATTATCTGACGGTACTATTTTTGCTTAAATTACATTTGTCAGGAAAAATCTTACTCCCCAATTACGATGTTAAAGAAAGCAATCTTTTCGTTGCTGGCTATAAGCGTGTTATCGTTTGTATGTGTCATTTTTGTAAACAATGCAGCTTCGTTTAATAAGTACGCACCCAAATTATTGAAGTTTGAAGGCGAAGGCTATGGAATCCATAAACCAATATGGGGCGACCGTATCTTCACTAAAGACGAAGCATTAAAGATTCATCGACATTTTTATTGGAATCGTTATCATGGCAATTCTTTCAAAAGTCAGGAGGTTGCCGAAGTGCTTATTGACCATTTGATAAATGCTGGTGAAGGTGCCAATAAGATGAATATTCGGGCCTTTGAAAAAATTATTGGAGTTAGTCAAGATGGAGTTTTGAGCAAAGAAGACGTTTTGGTTGCCAATAATTTTGAATATCCCGAAGATATCGTTAATCCGTACGTCGAGTACCGCCTCCGGTATTACCGTACTCGAAAAGATGCTAAAAAGAACCCGGGCTGGTTCAAAAGAGCTAAGTCATTCAGGATGGAAGAATCTATTCAAGAAGATGAAACTGTCATTGAAGATTATATTGTTTTGCCAAAAAATAAAAATTCTGGCGAGATGGTAATCGAAGATAAATTATGAGTAGATGTTTGTAACCTAAAAATGTAATACACGAATCTTACCCGATAAACTCTCCCCGTAAACTGGACGCACAGCCCATAAGGCTGGCGTCCTTATTGATTACCATAAGTGATGAACTGATTTTTTGATGTACTTTTCGTAAGTCGAATTGACTAATGCTAATTGGTCATCTGTCAAATCGTTGATTGAAAGTGCTTTAAGGTTGGCCGTAGCTTGAGCAGGGTTCGATGCTCCGGGTATCACCGTACTTATTTCATCAAACATTAAAATCCATTTTAAGGCTACGGCTGCGAGGTCCTGATTTGGGAAATTCGCTTTTAGCTCCTCAACTGCTGCCAAACCAGTTTCGTAATCAATTCCAGAAAAAGTTTCGCCTTTATCAAACATTTCACCATTTCGATTAAAGTTTCTGTGGTCGCCAGCGGTGAATGTTGAATCTTTTGAGAATTTTCCTGTTAATAACCCACTTGCGAGCGGAACTCTTACGATTATTCCAATATTTTTCTTCTTAGCTTGTTCAAAAAACAATTCGGAAGGGCGTTGGCGGAACATGTTAAAAATGATTTGCACACTCGTAACATTTTCAAATTCGATACCTTTAAGGGCTTCTTCGACTTTCTCAACACTGATGCCAAGGTTCAGAATTTTACCTTCATCTTTTAATCTATCGAACAATTCAAAGATTTCGGGACGGTAAAAGACCTCAGTTGGAGGGCAGTGAAGTTGAATCAAATCAAGGGTTTCGAGACCCATATTTTTTAAACTATTTTCGACAAATTTACGAAGAATTTCAGGCTGATAAGATTGGCTGATGTGTGGGTTAAGCTGACGTCCGCATTTTGTTGCTACATAAATTCTTTCAGAACGTGACTTTACAAACCTCCCAACTGCTTTTTCGCTCTCACCATTTCCGTAAACATCGGCTGTGTCAATAAAATTGATACCCGAATCGGCCGCCGTTTGCAATATTTTTTCGGCATTTGAATGACTAAATTCATCACCCCATTTGCCACCAACTTGCCAAGTTCCGAGGCTGATTTCTGAAATTTTAAATCCTGTTTTTCCTAAAATCCTGTAATTCATGTGTTTATAAGATTTCTTGATTTTGTTTTAAATTGAAAATTAATCTTTCCAAACTCCAAATTTACCCATCTGAAAATCTCGGTAGGCTTGCAT
>JALOLV010000528.1 GCA_025455785.1 Spirosomataceae bacterium
GATAGAATTTTGGACGAAAATGGCAAAATCGACCAAACTAAAACCGATTGGGTTGCTCGTTTGGGTGCAGATTGGTATTCGAGAGCTAATAAACCAGCGTTATTTGAGGTGCCAAAACCAAATCTAAAGTTAGGGATTGGCTACGACCAGATTCCAGAAAAAATCCGTCAAAGCAAAATCCTTTCGGGCAATGATTTGGGAATGTTGGGCAATATCGAAATGCTTCCGACAACCGAAGAAATCAAAGAATATCGCGGGTATTCGCACGTACAAGAATTGATTAACCAAGCACTTTGTGGCTGTGCATTTTTGGATGATTTATTACAAAACGAAGCCAAGCAGTTACTGTCTCAAAACAAGATTAAAGAGGCTTGGTTGGTGTTGATGCAGGGCTGAAATCATAATTCAACCTTCTGCCCTTGAAACGCAACCTTAAACCCTTGCTTTGTCAGACTTTTGTATTCGGTTGAATTTTTTCTAAGCAGCGGATTTGTATGGTTTAGATGGATAAAATAGACTTTGTTTTTTTCGGATTGGGGTAAATCCTTCAAAATATCAACGCTTTCACTCACAAAAGGGTGCGGTACTTCACTCATCGGGCGATTGATTTCGCCATCTTTATAGAACGTTCCATCAATAAAAACGTAGTCATTTTCTCTTATGACTTGCTTTAAATCTTGATTCCACTTTTGCCATTTATCAATGTCAGGAATAAAAATCAACGATTTTTTAGCAGTTTTTATGCGAAATCCAACGGTTTCTGAGTATTCATCACGATGCGGAACTCTAATGGCTTGTACGCTTAGATTTTTGTTTAATTCGATGGTTGAATTGTCATTAATTGCCTGCAAATCAATATTTTGTAGGTTAACTAACTGACTCCACGGGCCGTTGTTTTCGAGGTAATTCTTCATGCGGGGCATTGCGTAAACTTTTACATTTTTTGCCCCCATTGCTTCTCGTCCCAAATTCATAATACCTGTATAATGCCCGATATGAGCATGAGTCAAGAAGATTCCATCAATGTCATTTAAGTTATTTTTTGAGATTTTCTTCAACAATTGTAGTTGTTCTTTAAAATCGGGTGTTGCATCAAACATCCATCTTTGTTTGGCCTCTGGGTCTATTAAGGCTAAGCAAGAAACAAATTGATGCGGGATTTTCTCTTCAAAAACCGCCTTACAACATTCTTTGTTGCATCCAGCTTGTGGATACCCACCATCTTGTGCGATGCCGAGAACAGTTATATAAGGATTTTGAGCAAAGAGATTCTGAACAATAAGTATCAATATTATGATTATTCGCATTTATTCAGTGATTTTTGAGCAAATTAACTAAAATTCTAACGTTTGTTTCGGTTCGTTTCTTAAATTCGCTTTTCAACTCCTCTATCCATGAACCTCTATCCATGAAAAAAATCAGCTTGTTCATCATCAGTATTTTTACAATAATTGCTTGCAAACAAGAATCCAAATACGACACCATTATCAAAAATGGATTGGTTTACGACGGAAATGGCGGAAAACCAATTAGGGCTGATATAGCAATCAAGGCTGATACTGTGGCGTTTATTGGTGATTTGTCGAAAGAATCTGCCCTGCAAATCGTTGATGCAAAAGGTATGGCGGTTGCTCCGGGGTTTGTAAATATGCTGAGTTGGAGTACTGAAAGTTTGATTCACGACGGACGCTCATTGAGCGAATTGACGCAAGGCGTTACGCTCGAAGTAATGGGAGAGGGAGATTCGATGGGGCCTTTGACTGATTCGATGGTGGTCGATTTTGAACGAATGCAAGGCAGTATAAAGTACAAAGTTGAGTGGAAAACACTGGGTGGTTATCTTTCATATCTGGAAAAAAGAGGGGTTTCGACCAATGTCGCTTCGTTTGTGGGTGCATCTACGGTTAGGGCAATGGAATTGGGTTATGCCAATCGTCCGCCTAAGCCCGAAGAATTGGAGCGAATGAAACAGCACGTAAAGCAAGCAATGCAAGAAGGTGCGATGGGGGTGGCTTCGGCTTTGATTTATGTGCCGGGTACTTACAGCACAACTGATGAATTGATTGAACTCTCAAAAGTGGCATCCGAGTACGGAGGAATGTATATCTCGCACATCCGAAGCGAAGGCAATCGGCTTGAAGAAGGCGTTGATGAATTAATCGAAATTGCAAAAAATGCTAATATTCATGCCGAAATTTACCATTTAAAGGCGGCTGGTAAACAAAATTGGCACAAATTAGATAAAGTAATTGCGAAAATTGATAGTTCCAGAAAACAAGGCTTAAATATTACGACCGATATGTATAATTATGTAGCGGGTGCAACTGGCCTTGATGCGGCAATGCCGCCGTGGGTGCAAGAAGGTGGATTCGCTCAAAAAATACATTGGTAAAACGCTGACCGAGGTAGCCAAAATGAGAGGAAAAACTTGGTATGAAACTGCAATGGATTTGGTGATTGATGATGATTCGAGGGTTGAAGTGGTTTACTTTTTGATGTCGGAGGATAATGTCAAGAAACAGATTAAGCTGCCCTACATGACTTTTTGCTCTGATGCTGCCTCACAAGCTCCCGAAGGCGTATTTTTGAAAGCCAATCCGCATCCACGTAGCTACGGGAATTTTGTTAGATTGCTCGGTAAATATGTGAGA
>JALOLV010000221.1 GCA_025455785.1 Spirosomataceae bacterium
TGCTCTTCATAAATCTCTCTCAATTCAAATAAGTATATATCGTTATTTTTTGCTTTTGAGGTAAGTGCCGAAATCGAACCGTAGCCGGGCAATGAAACACTCGAAATACGTTGACCATTTCTCATTAGCATCACCGTCAAGTTTGTGATTGCCAATTCTTTACTCAAGTCTTCACCGATAGAAAATACTCTCACTTTTACATCGGTATCATCTTTTGTAAGTGTCTGATTGGGTGGATGAACTTTACCATTTACCATCAATTGAACTTTTACTTTACGAGGCTCGTCTGGTGGTGCTTGAGAAGGTAATTGGGCGTGTAACTTTAGTATGCACAACAGCATGAAGACCGCTAATAACAGCGGCATTTTGTAGGTTTTGTTCATGATTCACTCTCTATTTTATGGGTAAAGACTTTAGTGTAGAATTAGGGTTGATAATTCTTACGTAACAAATATAAAATTTCTGCTGTATAAGTCAAATCAATCAGAAATAAATATTTAAAAAGGGGCTGTTCTTTAAAATTAATAACAGCCCCAAAAATTTATTGAAACTTAAAATTATACGAAAGAGATATAATCGGAGCCCCAAAAATGGTTAATTTGTAAGGTCTGATACTGGCACCTTGGGTTCGTAAAAATACCGAGTAAGCATTTTTTCGACCATAAATATTGTAAACAGTAAATGTCCAGTGGCTTTTCCAACGCTTTTCTTTCATACTTGGTTGGTAGATATTCCATGCAAAATCAAGACGGTGGTAGTCGGGGATTCGAGCATTATTGCGTTCATCATAAAATGGATAGCTCAATCCTTGAAAACTAATAGTACCTTTTGGTAAGGTAAATGGTCGGCCAGTGCTGTACGTAAAGTTGAACGAAAAATCGTGGTGCTTGCCTTGGTTTATTACAACAGTGGCATTCAGTGAATGCGGACGGTCGTAATTGGCTGCATACCAATTCCCAAAATTAATCTGTTGGTCAAAGAAAGTTCCTTCATTAACTTGGTTGAGTGAGCGAGCGTAAGTATAGTTTACCCAGCCCGTTGCCTCGCCTTTTTTCTTCGACAACATAAACTCCAAACCGTAAGAACGGTTTATGCCTTGCAACAACTGAGTTTCTGGAAAAGCATTGAGCAAAAAATCGGCACCGGGCTTATAATCCACAATATTTTGGGTGGTCCTGTAATAACCTTCTACGTTGAGTTCGTAGATATTATCCTTGAAATTATGAAAAATCCCACCCGCAAACATTGAGCTAATCTGCGGTTTGATATGTTGGTCAGAGGTTTTCCAGCGGGCTGTTGGTAAAGGAGTCGTTGTGTTTGTAACAACCTGTACGTACTGACGCATCAGGTTATAGCCAACTTTCAATGAAGTTCGCTCCGAGAGCGAATACTGAATACCTATTCGAGGTTCAAAACCTCCGTAAGTACCATAAACCTGTCCTCTGGCGTAGCTGATTGTATCTCTAATAGCCAATTCGTCTCTGCCCTGCCCCGGTTCATATACTCTGACGTTGGATGGTCCCAGATTCATGTAATATGAATACCTAACCGCCGCCGACATAGTTATTTTCTTTGAAATTTCAATTTCATCTTCGATATGAATGGCAGTTTCGACTGAGTGTTCGAGAGGAGTTGTAAATGGATTCACTCGTTCGCTGGTTCCGGGGTCTAATTGGCCCGGGTCGATTTCATAATAAATACCACTGATTCCGCCTTCAATTTTATGTTTTCCAGAAAAATAATTAAGATTAGATTTGAATTGTTTGTACTTCACACCCGATGTAATCCTGACTTTATTGTCGCTTTTAAACTCGGGGAGCAGTGTAATAGGAACGTAATCAGACGATAATATTGAAGTCTGAATATTAGCTTTTGGATTTAGCACATGAAACCACCTTAAACCCATATTAATAGTTTGGTAATCGAATTGTGTCGAAGTTGCATTGACACTTCCGACTGTACCGAGTAATTGAGTCTGAAAAAAATCTTTGCTGTAATATCCTGAAAATGTAAAGGTATTGCGGTCATTGGCACGATAGAATAATTTAACTGCCCCATCACCAAACTTAGCTTTTATGCCTTCTAATTTTCTTGAAACCAGTGGTAGCAAAAAGTCATTGAATGCCCCACGCCCCGAAATCATCACTCCCATTTTATCTTTAATTATCGGAACATCCAATTTTACTCGATTCGATACTGGACTTATACCACCTTGCATCTTGAATTTATCAAGAGAGGGTTGGCTCAAAGTAACATCTAAAACTGATGCCGCCCTACCGCCAAAACGAGCAGGAACTGTACCTTTATAAAGCTCAAAACTTGAGATTGCTTCAGACGGAAACGCCGAAAACAATCCAAACATATGAGTCGGGTTAAAAATCGGCATATCGTCGATTAGTAATAGATTTTGGTCGGTTGTGCCTCCTCTGATATTCACCCCGTTTGCAGCTTCACCGACACTTGTTACCCCCGGAAGCATCTGTAATCCACGCAAAATATCAATCTCTCCCATTGCGGTTGGCACTTTTTGTAAAGTCTTGATACTGAGAGTATTTACTCCCAAAATCGGTCTTTTTATATCATTTACATTCGCTTTACTCGTAACGATGACTTCTTCGAGGTCGTTGGCAACTTTTAGAAGTTTAATCTCACGTGTCATATCAGCTCTGAGTCTAACTGTTTCACGATAGGTCTTATATCCTATGTATCGTACCAAAAAAATAACCTCTTTTGACGGAAGTTGAATCTCAAAAAAACCTTTATCGTTGGTTGTTACACCCATTTCTCCGTAATTGATATTGATAGTTGCTCCTATGAGTGGAGAGCCATCAATCGAATCTCGGACATACCCCCGTAGTTTGTATATGAAGTTGCTACCTTGAGCAAAAGCAAAATTGGTAATGAGAGATAATATAATTATATTTTTGTAGAGATTTTTCATTGAATTGACAAAGGATAATGAGTTTTGAACACAAATAACACCCATAAAACTGACTTAATCTACCCAGCCCCGTGGCTTTACAGGGGTACGGTTTCGGCTTGCGACACAAGCCGCTAATGGCGGGCGAGAGGGGTCTCCGTTTGATGGTTCGAGATTTAACGGGCGACCCAAAAATCCGACCGGAATCACATTAGAGGGTACATCTTTCCTATCTAACCAAAATAGCTGAGTTTGGGTACTTGAAACCATGAATATCCCACCCACGCTTTCTTTTGGGTCATTGATATTCTTAACATTTCCAATCAAAGCCGCTGGTGGAGTGTCGGCGAGTGTTCCTGTATTTTGTCCTTGGTCAATCAATAATCGAAGGTATCTAAAAGCGGATTGTGAGACTGATTGCTGCGTAACCTCTACTAAACCTCCAGTTTGCTGAAAGTACGGAATTTTGGCAACTAAACGGCCTTCAATCGGCTTACCATCGGTGTAAATATCATTCAAAACGTTTAGGTCTGAGTTATAGAAAATATCCCAGCAGAGTTGATTGCAGGCGTAATCGTAATCCTCTTCCAATCTTTCGTCTCTACACTCCCATACTCGGGTGCGTGAGTTGAAGAAGTATCTCCCACCGGGGCAAGTTACACAGACACTCTGCCGCTCCCACGAGCGATAAGTCCAAAAATAATTGTTTCTTACGCCAGCAGGGTCTTTGGTATCTATATAGATATAATGGGCTGGCATAAAGCTCAAACCCGAAGGTATGCCCTCTCGCTCAAACTCGGCATAAACCCGCTCAATCTTTGGCCCTTGCACCATCGACTCATTGGTAGATTCGTATTGAGTACCTTCTTTGGTCTTGATTCTTAACTTGTAATTGGTATTGTATTTTGCCTGAAATCCAACCGGAAAAAAATAAATACCATCTTTGTTGCGGTCGGTCAAGTTAATTACCGTTTTGTCGTTTTCGATAACATCGACAGTAGCATCACGAACCGCAACGGAAGTATTGAATTTAGGCTCTGCTATCTTCAGAATCACAAATTGGTCTTTCGGTTGGTCGGTGATTGAGCCATCAACAATCAAGATTTTTTGAGTGATTGGCAATGCGAAATCGTAGGGTTCTACACAGGCTTGAATCAAAATAATGCTCAAGAGTAGTTGTAATAGCGTCGTAAATTTTTGTTTCATTTATAATTCAGAGGTAAAGAGAAATTACTACTTGATGGCCATTGGGCTAATTTCAATAAAGATGATAGGCTATTAAAATGGAATTCTAATCGTAAAAAATAGAAAATTCTAAAAAATAAAATATTCTATTGTGGCTCAATCCATCAAATTAATAGACACACGAGAGAAATCTGTCGTAATAGCTTTTCATTTTCTAAGACGCATTTTTTTGCCCAATAGTTGTAGCTTAATCAACAGAAAGTACCAAACCTTTGAGATAGCTACCTTCGGGATGAAAAAGGCTCACGGGGTGGTCGGCTCCTTGGGTGAGGTGATGCAAGATTCGGACACTACGCCCAACCTCTAAAGCCGCCGAGACGATTGTATCTTGAAACAACTGCCTATCAACAACTTGCGAACAAGAAAATGTAAATAAAATTCCACCTTTTGCCAATCGTCTAAGACCTTCGATATTCAATCTTTTGTAGCCTTGTACCGCATTGTGGCGTTTGGCTATACTCTTGGCATAAGCTGGTGGGTCAAGGATGATGAGGTCGTAGAATTGGTCGTTGCGTTTTAGAAAACCCATTACATCTTCGGCAAATGCTTCGTGGTTGTCTATCGCTCCGAAATTTGTCTCGACGTTTTGATTGACCAACTCAATCGCTTTTTTTGAAACATCTACCGAGTGAACAAGCTCGGCTTGAGATTTGATGGCATAAATCGAGAAACCACCCGAGTAGCAAAACGCATTCAATACTTTTTTACCTTTGGCGTATTGAGCCAATAAATCGCGGTTATCTCGCTGGTCGAGGAAAAAACCCGTTTTTTGACCAGTTTCCCAATCAATCAAAAATGTATGTCCGTTCTCTAAAACTGGGTGCGGAATCGAAAAACTCTGCTCGGGGTTTTTGTACAAATAATCGTTTTTGACATTCTTGGCAAAGTTTTCGGGCAGTGTCTCGTAGCTTTTGTCGTAGATTGCTTTTAGGTTCGGAATCAATTTTTTGAAACCGGCAACAATTTTTTCTTTCTCACGCCACATTCCAATAGAATGTGCCTGAAAAACCACAACACCATCATAGTAATCAACAATCAACCCAGGGAAACCATCACCCTCGCCGTGTATCAAACGGTAGCAATTCGTAGCTTGTTTATTCAAGATTGGGGTCGATTGGCGTACTTTAATGGTATTTTCGAGTTTATTTAACCAGAAATCTTCATTAATATCTGATTGCTCGTAGCTAAATATTTTTATTGAGATACTTCCATCATAAAAATGCCCTGTGCAGAGATAATCGCCCTTTTTATCGAAAACCTCAACGGTGTCTCCATCTTTTAAATTGTTATCTTTTTTGGCAATTGCCCCCGAAAAAATCCACGGGTGGAGGCGTTTAATCGCAACTTCTTTCCCAGATTGGAGAATTATTTTTGAATATGAACTCATGCGAATCATTTATGAAAAATAGGCCCGAAATTACCGATAAAATTAGATTAATTTAAAAATCACGCAGATAAACTTCAAAATAATGATTTTATCGGTAGATTTGGAGAACTATTCAATTCTAACCAAAATGCAAAGATTATTTGCTTTTTTTACTTTTATTACTTTA
>JALOLV010000222.1 GCA_025455785.1 Spirosomataceae bacterium
ATAAAATTTATCCTCCTCACTAAAATTAAATTGGCAATGTAAATATAAAGTTTGAACCCCCATTTGCATTACCTTCAACCCAAATTTTACCATTGTGTAATTCAATAATTTTCTTAGAAATTGCCAAGCCGAGACCACTCCCCTTTGGCTTTCTAATCATTTGGTTATCAGCTTGATAGAATTTTTCAAATATCAAATTTCTAAACTCCTCCGATATACCTTGTCCGTTGTCCTGAACACTTACAACAATTTGATTATCTTCATAAAAAGTCTGAATCGAAACATCGCCTTTTCCAATTTCGGTAAATTTAATAGCATTGGAGAGCAGATTCAGTACAACTTGCATAATTCGGTCAAAATCGCCTTGAACCTTTGGCATTACTTTATCTGAAATAAAAATCAATTCGATTTTCTTTTCTTTTGCTAATTGCTCAATACTTTCGATTGATTCTTTGATAATTTCGACTATGTCAATTGATTCGGTATTGAGTTTTAATTTGCCCGAATCAAACTTTTCTAAATCCAAAACCTGATTTATCAAACGACTTAATCTATCAGATTCTTTAACGATTGTATTCAAAAAATGTTGGCGTTCTTCAATTTCTAAATCAGGATTATCGAATAAGATTTCGGACAATGCCTTAATTGATGTCAATGGGGTACGGATTTCGTGCGTAACAGTTGAGAGAAAATCGTCTTTCAATCTATCATTCCGTTGCAATTGTTCTGTTAAGACCTTCATTTCATCAGATTTACGTTGAAGTTCTTTATTCAAAGCCAATAGCTCTTGCGATTTTTTTAGAATATCAACTACTTCTTCGAGCGAAATTTTCTCTTCTTTTGCAACAGATGAAACCATGATTCTGGCCGAAGCCGTACCAACAATACCAGCCAAAAGTTTTTCAGAATAAGTTACCAAACGGGCATCAGCATACTGATTTTTAAGATTGATATTGTGTTTTTGGGCAAATGTTCTTACGATACGGTCGGTACGGGTTTCTCCCAAAAAGCTAATCAAAAGGCTTTTAATATCTGTTATCAATGCTTTTCCTTTCCAAACTGTTGAATTTTGTTGAGTTTCAGAATAATTGAATACATCAACAAACAAAACGGCTTGGTTATGCTCAATCGAATTTTGCTCCGTAAATATTGAAACTAAACCATAAAAAATAATATTGAGCGATAATGACCAAAACAACGCATGAGAAATTTCATCAAGACCGGTCATTCCGAATAGATGAAAGGGATTCAAAAATTCAATTCCGCCCAAACCAGATTCAACGATTGATTTTGACAAATATCCTGCATTTATCATTGAGGGTAAAATCAATGTAAAAAACCAAATAAAAAAACCAACTGTCAATCCAGCTTTTGCACCCATTTGGTTGCCACGTTTCCAATAAATTCCTCCAATTATTGAAGGAGCGAACTGCGAAACAGCAACAAAAGAAACCAGCCCCAACGAAACCAATGAAAACTTTTGACTAACAAACTTAAAGTACAAGTATCCTAAAAAAATAATCAAGAAAATTGAAACTCGACGAATCGCTTGCACATATACAGTCGGATTTTGACTGAAATTTGCTTTTAGCTTTTTACTACTTAAAATGAGCGGCATTATCAAATTATTACTGACCATCAAGCTAATAGCGATTGTCTCCACCACAATCATGCTCGTTGCTGCCGAAAATCCACCAATGTAGGTGAAATTGACCAAATGCTCGTTTTGAAAATACTGTGGAATCGCCAAAACGTAATTATCTGGGCTAACTTGATTTTTTGAAAAAATTAATTCCCCTCCTAAAGCAATCGGAATTACGAAAATATTGATAAGCAACATATAAAGAGGAAACAACCACATAGCACGATTGAGATGTTTTTCGTCGTAATTCTCAATGACCGCCACTTGGAACTGCCTCGGCAAAAACATGATTGCCATCATTGAAGCTACAACATGCCAAAACCAATCCGCTTCGCTGTTAATCTGGGTTATTTTACTTAAATCTGTGGCATTGTTTGCGGCTTTGATAAAAATATCCTCAAATCCGTCGAAAACAAAATATGTTATATAAACACCTACAATCAAAAAGGCAATCAATTTTATACCCGATTCTACCGCAATAGCCATCACTAAACCTTCATGTCTTTCAGTTGCTTCGACTTTTCGGGTTCCAAACAGAATTGTAAAAATTATCAGAATCAACGCAACATAAAACGTATTGTCATTCAAAATCCCGATAAATCCATTGCTTGTCGAACCCGTAATTGTATTAAAACTATTGCTGATTGCTTTTAATTGTAGCGAAATATAAGGCACACAAGCCAACAAACACAAGATTGTTACCATTACACCGAGAGTACGGTTTTTACCATATCTCGAAGAAATAAAATCGGCGATATTGGTGATTCGCTGTACTTTACTGATTCGGATGATTTTACGCATGATAAGCCACCAAAGGGGCATCATGAGTGTAGGCCCAATATAAACCGTCAAGTATTCTAAGCCGTTGCTAACTGCTCTACCCACACTGCCAAAGAACGTCCATGCGGTACAATAAACCGCTATTGAGAGTGAATAAACGTATGGATTATTCACTAAACTTTTATTTTTATTTGCCGAACCCTCAGCCCAATAAGCTACTATAAAGAGTAAGCCAAGATAATAAATTGAAAGAATACCAAGTCCAAAATTATTCATCTGTCTCAGGGTTTGACTTTCTCTTATTTAATTCCTCTACAATTAATCCTACTACCACAATCATGATAAACCAAATCGCAAAAACATAAAAAAACAAAGTTGGTAAAAACCCAAAATACTTGTCTTTGTTGAAAAGGGATAGTATTGGAAAATTGAATAAAAAACAAAAAAACAAGCAAATTGCGAGTAATTTTTGTCCTTTGAGTAAATCTTTCATAGGTTTTGCTGAAATTTGAAAAGTATAGCAAAAAATATAAAAAATTTAATATTTCAAAGAAAATAACTAAAATAAGAATGTATGTCGGTGGGTTAATACCGCATTACGACATACATTGCTTGCATTGTTAAACCCTAAGCCTTACACTTATTATTTTGAAATTTACAATCAATGTAAATTCTGAAAATTTAATTTTCGTTGTACTCACCTTGTAAACAATACAGTCCGAAAGTTCCTAAAGCTCCCGCAATCATAGGGCAAAGAACCACTGTATAAATGATAGCCGGGATTCTGTTTTCGCCACCTTTGTTCCAGAGTGTAACAGCCTGATTTACAATCAAGTAATAAACTGCAAACAAACCAATGGCAATCCAAACTACGCCTAATATCTTTTTTATTGCGTTCATAATATTTTTACGTTTAAAGTTTTCAAAATAAATTGGTTAATAATATTTAATCATCAACTCTGTTGTCTTTGCCATCAAGATAAAGAGTACCGATGATAAAGCAGGTAGCAGCAATGATTATCGGATACCAAAGACCCTCTAAGTATGGCTTATCGACTACCACTGCTTGACCCATTTCTTTGGCTTTTGAGTTCAATGTATTGGCTTGCGAAACTAAGAAAGTGGCAATTGTAGGCAGTAATCCCCCAAAAATACCATTTCCGACGTGATATGGAAGAGACATCGAAGTATAGCGAATCTTTACTGGGAACATCTCTACTAAAAATGCCGCAACCGGACCGTAAACCATTGTTACAAATATCATTTGAATAAATACCATCCAAATCAATGTCCATTTGTCCGAATCGTTAATAGTTACAGTCTTCTTGGTTTCAACAACTGCTTTTCCGTCTTTCATCTCAACAGCACCGTTGTTAAGTGTAACTGTTTTAACTTCTTTGTAAAGTGTACCATCGGCAAATTCCTTAGTAACGGTGTAAACAGAATCTACTCCACCATTTTTGTTTTTAGCATTTTCTTTTACTTCGGCAAGTTTGACAGTTTTCTCGGTAAGTTCGCTTTTATTGCTCGGATTTACGGTTTCGTACATTTTTGTATAGATTGGACGGTACGAAAGCACTGCAATCAACATACCCGCCATCATAATCCACTTGCGACCAATTTTATCAGACAACCATCCAAAAACAACAAAGAAAGGGGTTCCGAGACAAAGTGCCCAAATTAATACACTATCAACTTGTTCTTTCGGTACATTCATTACCTTTTCAATGAATGACATTGCATAAAACTGACCCGTGTACCAAACTACCCCTTGCCCCATGGTTACACCCAAAAGAGCCAAAAGAACAAATTTCATGTTTAGTTTATTACCAAATGACTCTTTCAATGGGTTTGTTGAGGTTTTTCCTTCAGATTTTACTTTGGCAAATAAAGGTGACTCGTGCATATTGCGACGAATGATGTAAGAAATTCCTATCATGAAAATTGAGGCAATGAATGGAATCCTCCAACCGTAATCATCAAAAGATTCTTTAGACATTGAGGCCTTTGTAACTGCAATCACAATCAATGAAACTATCAAACCAGCAGTTGCCGTAATCTGAATCCAAGAAGTCATATAACCTCTTTGGTCGTTTGGTGAGTGTTCGGCTACATAAGTTGCTGCCCCACCGTACTCTCCACCAAGAGCTAAACCTTGCAATAAACGAAGTAATAAAACCAAGGTTGGAGCCAACATACCGATTGTTTCGTAGGATGGAATCAAACCAATAAAGAATGTAGCGGTACCCATCAAAAGAAGAGTAACCATAAATGTATATTTTCTACCAATGAGGTCTCCGAGGCGTCCAAAAAATAAAGCACCAAACGGACGAACAATAAAACCAGCGGCAAAAGTCGCCAAAGTTGAAAGAAAAGCGAGGGTTTCATTGCCACTCGGAAAGAATTTTGTAGAGATTACAGTAGCTAAACTCCCGAAAATATAGAAGTCGTACCACTCAATCATTGTTCCTACAGATGATGCTCCAATAATAGAGAACATCGAACTTTTGGTTTTTGATGACATAATTTTGATAGTTAAATAGTAAAAAAAGATTTTAGGGTTGTATTAAAGATATATTTGTAATTGAGCGATAAATTCACCGTATTTCTTACCTTGACCAGACATAGTCAGCTCTGGTCTCCAAGAATATTGGGTTGTAATCTTGGCATGATGGCCATCAATTAACCAATTGACTCCTGCATCAAAATTCGAGACAGTCTTTGGTAATGCCTCAAAATTTTTGGATGTATAGGCCACAAACGGTTGGATTCTCACTTTAGGCTTTTCGGTTGCTTTTGGTAGCAAAAGCCCCGCTTGTGTATAAAAAATCTGACCAGTACCAATCATTGGTTGGGCATTTCCGGCACCAGCCATTACACGGTCATCACCTTTGTAGTTGGCATCGACAACACCCTCGTTCATGATTCCGATGTTTCGGAGATAGTTAGGGCCGAAGTTGTAATTAAAAAATCCTGAATAAACAGTAACCGCCGCATTTTTTGTTTTTTCACCAATTGGCATATCCAAAAAGGCATCAACCGCAAAAAGATTAATATCGTGGCTACGAAGTGTTCCATTTACCGAGGTTTTAGTACCATCAGCTTGGCTGTAAAAACCAGCTCCTATATTAAATACCTTTTTTGTACCAAGGTAAGTGCCAACTTTGAATGGTAATAGGTTAGACTCTGTATCAAGGAATTGGTATTCTACATAACCAGTCTTGGCCCATTTGCTTCTGCCATTGTTATCAACCGCAACTGCCTTGTTTACATCTGTTACATTGGCCGGTGC
>JALOLV010000015.1 GCA_025455785.1 Spirosomataceae bacterium
TGGATTATTTTACGGATTATTCTTGGTATCGAGTTTGTTATCGCTTTATTTCCTCAATAAATTCCCGAGAGAATCTATGTTCTCATTCAATTTTTATTGGGCAATAATTATCGTTTTTTGGTTGGTAGGATTACAATTAAAGCCTCGTAATAAGCCCAATTATATTTTATTTGTTGTAGGTTTAAGCCTGACAGCCATTGCAGACTTATATTATATTCTTCCGCCCGAAGCCAGACTGTATAAATTTACCTTTATCCTGATACGGGTTTGTAATACCACAGGCGAATTCTTGCTCGTAAATTATATCATTCGGTTTTTTATACCATTGCGGATGCTAAAACAAATGTAAACCGCTGACGGGGCATTTAGCCGCCGTCAGGGTTGTTTATTTTATTTCAAGACCTCAATTAAATCAATTTCTGGTCCTCCGCCACGATGGGCCGAACCCGCAATCGTATAAACTTTTCCATCGACAACAACTGCCCCAGTTCCGTGGCGGCCTTGTAGTAAATTCGGGAATTTCTCCCACTGCATTTTTACAGTATCAAATGCCTCTACTTCGCTGTGAGATGGCACTTGGGCGGCACTTTCGCCTCCCATTACCAAAATTTTATTGCCAAAGGCGACGGTCGAATTGCCGGCTCGCATGGTTGGCAAGTTGAGGTTTGCCGGTAGCGTTTCCCAAGTTTTTTTCTTGAAATCATAGACGTCAACTGCCGGTTCGGTCAGATTCAAAACCTGATTGATTCGGGCTGTCGAGCGGCGACCGCCAGCCACGTATAGTTTGTCTTTGACGATGGCCACACTCACGTGGTCGCGGGCGTGGGGTGCATCGGCCAATTTTGTCCAAGTATCAGTTTTGGGGTTGTATTCGCTCAACCACGCAACGTGCCCATCCCAATGGCCATCCAAGATTCCGCAAACCATGTAAATCTTATTTTTGTAAACCACACAACCCGCCGAACCTCTCAAATATTCTTTCGGAATCTCAGGGCCTTTACGCCATTCGCCTTTATCAAGATTAAAAATGTAGATGTTCGGAATCGGTGTTTCGTGCGGGTACGAACCCGTCAAGGCTCCCATTACATAGACTTCGTTGTTATAAGTAACCGCTTGTAGGTGGTGAATTTCGAGCGGTGTTTCGCCCAGTTTTGTCCAAGTATTGGTTTTTATATCGTAAATATCCGTCGATTTGATGCCCCGTCCACCAAACAAAACGAGCTTATTGCCTACGGCAGCCAAGGTGTTTTCGTGACGTTTGGTACAAGAATTTGTGGGCTGGATATTCTCCCATTTTTGCGAAAATGACGTGATACAAAAGAAAGGGGTAATCAATATCAGTATCGAAAACTGAATTATTTTGGTAGGTTTCATTGGTCAAATAGAGATTAATGCTTGATTTTTTGGCAATTTAGTTAATTCTTTTTTGTTAATCGTCAAACCGATTTTACTTTTATGGATTCATTCACCAATGATTCATCGACAATGAAACAAATCAGAGATAAACATTTTGTACCGTACATTACGAGTGATAAAATTACCGAACGGATTAAGGCATTAGCCGCCCAAATCAATGAAGACTACAAAGGCAAAAACCCACTCTTGATTGGCGTGCTAAACGGGGCATTTATGTTTGTTGGTGAATTATTCAAACATCTCGAAATCGACTGCGAAATCACTTTTATCCGAGTTTCTTCGTACCACAGTACCGAGTCTTCGGGACAGGTCAAGCAAATCATTGGTTTAAAAGAAAGTATTCAGGGGCGTCCTTGTATCATCGTCGAAGACATTGTAGATACTGGCCTTACGATGCAGGAAGTTTTGGGGCAATTGGCTTCGCAAAAGCCCGATTCGCTCAAAATAATGACACTTCTCCACAAGCCCGATGCCCTAAAAGTACCGCTAAAGGTAGATTATGTGGGTTTTGAGATAGAAAACCGATTTGTGGTTGGTTACGGACTCGACTACGACGGATTAGGCCGAAATTTAGATGGAATTTACGTTTTGAGGTCGGATTCATAAGCCCGACCCAATCATTTTTGCTTGCTCGCTTTTATCATATTTACCGTAAAATCAATAACATTTGAGTTATTTTTGAATAATTCCTCGACATTCCGTCGTACCTCAAAATCGGGTTGTAAAAAGAATGCCTTTGGTTCGGTATTGACAAATTTATGATTTAGCTTCATCAACGGGCAATGTACGCTTAGTTTGGTGTTTGGTAGCTTGAAATCTTGCCAATTTACGGCAAAACTCCCCCAGGTTGCTCCACCGACCTGCTCGCCTATGTAGGTAGTACCCACGCCCATGTCTTTGGCCAAGTTGAGCGTGAAAGTTGTAGCCGAATAACAACCCGCATCTACCAAAAAGTACGTTTTGTTGCGATACGCCAAGTCGGTTTGGGGTTTATTTTTTGTGTTTGATTTATTTACCCGATACATAAATGCACCTTGCCGTTTTGGAAAACCAAGCCAAGCAAATGCCGGCGGACTAAGATACCACGGCTTAAATATGGTAAAGTAGGCTTTTTTCTTAAACATTAGCGTATCTATCAGCGTAAATGGTTCTTTGGCAAAGTAGCTCAAAAACCTCGAAACATTCGGGATATACCCACCGCCGTTTCCTCTAAAATCAATGATAAGATGCTCAATACCAGCTTCTTTGATGCTACTAAATCTTTTTTTGAGCGATTTTTTGAATTTGAATTGCCCCATATCCCATTTGCTGTACTGCATCGAAAAAGAAGTAATGTCGATGATAGCGATTTTATTGAGGCTATCGAGGATTTTATATGATAGGTTATCTCGGACAAATTGTTTTTTGTATCTTTTATTAAAAGCCGCCATCGTTTGAGCGTTTGTGAGGCAGGCTACTTTTCGATGAATTAAGCTATCGGTTTGGGGTAATTTGTAGGATATTTTGACCGAATCCATCTCGCCGTAATACTTCAAATAAAACACCGAAAAAAAGTTAATGGCGTAGTAGTCTCTCGAATTCTGATTGTCATTATCAACCGAAATGAGGGTTCGGATTTTGGAAATGATTTGCGGAATCGGCTCATCATTGATACTTAGAATCTCAGAGCCTCGCACGATAGTCGTATCATTCGAGTAGTTGTAGGCAATGTAGAATTTTTCGGGTAAACGGCGAATCACAAACGGAAACGTCTTTGTTTTTTTGGTAGAAAAGCCCTTTCGATGTGTAATACTGGTGTGTCCGTCTTTTAAATTGATTACCAATGGCGATATATGCTTCACGGCATCCATGTAGCTCATGGGTTCTTTGATGGCATTATACAATGAGTCATAGATTTTTTCGTATTCTTTTTGGCCCATGTAGTGGTACATACCGGGATGGATATTCTCAAACTTACGCTTCAAAAAGGCCATATCCTTCCGTATTTCCTCGGGGGTAAATGTGTTTTTTTGTGCCTGTAAATTTGTGATAAGCAATGAGAAAAATGCCGTCAAGAAAAATATTTGCTTTTGCATCAACCGAATAATGTTTTAACGAATCCGTACCTTACGTTTGATTAAATCTAAAGTGAATTTTAGGGTGGTGTCTTCGCCATTGATAAAGTCATCGAGCGAAGTATTTATATCAAAATCTGGTTTCAGAGCGGGTTTATCGTATTTTTTTTCATCTATTTCATAGTTTATTTTACCGAGCGGAAGGCTGATTTCTAATTCGCTATTGGGTAATTTTATTTTTGAGAATTGGGCAGCCGAGCATCCATCATAAGCACCTCCGCAGGTATTTCCGATGTACGTACCAATGCCCATGTTGTGCAATTTTGATACCAGCAAAGCCGCTGCCGAGAAAGTTCCGCTATTCATCAAGACATACACATTTTTGTCAAAATGAAAATCGTCATGAGGGCGATATTTGCGTTCTTGGTAGTATTTGCTTTCAACAAACCCGTCTGATTTCTTAATTGTAAACTCCATATTGAGCCTCGCCGCCGCCTCTTTGGCTACGTATCCGTCATATTTTTTGTAATCGTCTTTGATGCGTTGAAGCCCATCTTCTTTGAATCCGATTTTGCAAGTTACAAAAGGCTGTTGGGCAAAATATCGCATCAAAAATATAGAGTATTCGAGCAATCCACCCGAATTTCCTCGTAAATCCAGAATCAAATTCTCGATTTTGTTTTCTTCTAACCGCCTAAAAATCTTACGAGTTTCGCCTTCAAAATTCCCCTTTCCGTACATCGAATAATCTCGCATAAACGAACGTACATCTACCAAGGCCACCTTTTGGGTACTATCGACGATTCGGTACGAAACAATACCCGTTGTGTCTTCATCAACATCGGGGTAGCGTGCTTCGAGCATCCGCTCCATAAAATCATTGGTTTGTGCTTCAATTTTGGTGCTTTTGGGTTTATCTTGTCCGGGGCGGCGATATGTAATTTCAAAAACCTCTTGTTCGCCTTTCCACAAGTAGTAGAGCTTTCTAAATTCTCGAACCGAATAATACCGTTTGGCTTGTGGATTATCGCCATCGCCATTGTAGAACGAAATACGGTCTAATTGTGTCATTATTTTACCGATTGGCTGGGCGTCTATCGCAATGATTTCGGTGCCACGAGAAAGTTTTTTATCAGACGAATAATTGCGAGATATAAACATTCGGTCGTTGATTAGGCGGACACTAAACGGAAAAAATTTGGGTCGGTTAGTGTACGCATTGCCCTTTGAAAGGAGTCGGCGGTCGGGCAGTAAATAAGTGTGTCCGCACTGAACAGCCTGCACCAACGGAAGCACCGTGAAGTACGTATCTCGGAGTGAGTATTTACCCGTAATGGTATTGCTCAACGAATCGTAGATATGCTCAAAACGAACTTTATTGGTGTATTTATATGGGTCCGGATGAAACTTCTCAAGTTCAATTTTGAGCTGTTTGAGGTCTTCTTTTACTTGGTCGGCGTAGTAGGTACGTTGTGCAAGGGTGCTAAATCCAATCGAAGAAATTGCCCAAACCAAGGCTATTTGGCATCTCAAAATGGCAGTTTTTAGTTTTAGATTCGATTGGAGTAATAGATTCATAATTTGTTCAGAAATGGATTTTAGGTCAATGATTGCCTTGAAAAGCAAAAATAACATTATTCGGTACTAACACAATAACATGATTGATAATTCAACGTTTAGGTTTTGATATACTTGCAACCATGCAGTTGTTTTTTTCGTTTCTTTGTATGAATATCCAACCCGATGAAATATCTATATATACTGTTTTTCTTAGGATTTAGTTTCGAGATTTTGGCACAAGAACCAGAGGAATATTATCGACCACCCGATAGTAAACAAAAAACACGGGTTGTCAATTTGCCCAATCTCAAAGGTACGCCAGTGCGTTGGTACGCTGGGATGTCGGCGGGATATATGAGAAATTTCAACATTCTTGATAATACGATTGATGGTTTATTAATCTCTCGAAACTACGGAAATGTTGCGTGGGGTGCCAATGCAGGGTATAATTTTGGCGATAAATGGGCCGTAGAGGTTGGGTATATTCGGCAAGATGTGCAACTTTGGCTCGAAGGTTTTTTGGCAGAAGGCATACCTTTTAGGGTTATTAGAGGCAAAAAATATGATATTTTCCCGATTCGCTATCGCCGTAATATCTGGACAATTGATAAAGACATTCGCTCGGCATCGGTGTATCTGAGCGGAGGAGTTTTACTAAATGCCAGCTCACCCGATAGGCTACTCAATACGTATCGGGTTTCTAATAGGGTCCTCAACCCTTCGATGCCTCGCGATACACTCATCGGGCGAGTGGCCACAAGCCGGCGAGGCACTGTCGCTTTTGAGTTATCGCTTGAGCTTCAAGGTCGTATCTCCGATTTCCTTACTTTATCGGCCTACGCAAGCACAAATTTTGGTATGAGTAGAGGTATCAATTCCGAAATCTCACTAACCAGAGACGGTCAGTCGCTGGGTTCGGCACTGCATTATACGAGCGGATTCAGCTATGCCTTTGGGCTAATTGCTCGGTACGAATACGCAAGAGGAGTAAAATACAGGAGTAAGGTAGAATAAAGTACCTTCGTATTTTGTAGTAAAAAGTGATTTTTAATTTGATTTTTCGGGTAGATTCTATACATTTATTTTGATAATACCTTTTTCACCATAAACGTACAGAACCAATGAAAACAAAATTATTCTACCTATTCATCTTTGCGGCTTTAACCTCATTTACCCTCGACAAAACCTATGTTTGGGATAAATATAAACTCCAGATTACGGTGCCAGACGATTTTCAAGTTACTAAAAATACAAATGAAGATTTTGAGATGTCGGGTGATGGAATGGAACTCGCCATGAGTATTTTTGAAGGAGACATTACACTCGAACAGATGGACGACGCGACTGTAGAAGGAGCAAAATCTATGAAACTTACCGAGGTAGATGCCGCTCACGCAGTAAAATCTAATGGACTCGAAGGTTTTTATGTAGAAGGTTTTTTGGAGGGCGAAAGAGTGATGTTTGCAGGTATGATAGACCCCAAAAGCCATACAAACTTTTTTATTGCAATTACCTTCGGCGACGATGACAAGACCGCCGAAGAAGATGCTCTCAAGATATTGAATAGTATCAAAAGATTAAGATAATCATTCAATAATCTAAAATTTAGGTGTAGTCGTAGGCAGATTACACCTTTTTTGTACCAACTGTAATATAAAAATTAAATCATTTTGATGCAACGTCATTGCAATTGATTTATCTTTGTATTAAATCATCAATTTCTTCATCAATCATGGTTATCGAATCGAAAAACCTAACTTTTTCCTACAACGAACACAAAAAATTCAGTTTCCCAGATTTCTCTTGCTCGGCAAAAGAAACCCTTTTGATTTTGGGAAATTCGGGCAAAGGCAAAACCACTTTGCTGCATTTATTGGCGTTGTTGCAGACCCCAACGGGTGGCTCAATAAGGCTAAAAGGTGAAGAAATAAGCCAACTATCGCCCAAAAACGCCGCTAAAATGCGTGCCGAGAATATCGGTATTATCTATCAAAAATCGCATTTTGTGGCATCGCTGAGTGTTTTAGATAACCTACTTCTGGCCAATTATTTAGCCGATAAAAAACAATCGGTCGAGCGTGCAACCGAACTCGCCCGAAGTCTTGGTTTTGCCGAACATCTCAATAAAAAAACGACACAATTGAGCCAAGGCGAGCAGCAGCGTGTCAGTATAGCAAGAGCCTTGATGAATAACCCGAGTATTATTTTGGCCGATGAACCTACTTCGAGTTTGGATGATGAAAACTGCGAGAAAGTAATACAACTTCTTGATAATCAGTCAAATAAAATTGGAGCGGCACTCATCATCGTTACCCACGACCAACGCCTCAAAGACAGATTCAGTAATCGGGTGATGTTATGAAAACCATCAAATCATAAAAAATAAATCAACAAGAAACTAAAGACCAAAACCAGTAAATGAATATTTCAAAAATATCTTGGCAGAATATCCTCAACAAAAAAATGAACAGTTTTCTGTGCGTTTTATTGATGACGCTCGGCATTGCTATCATTTCGCTTTTGGTGATTCTTAGTAAGCAATTAGAAGAAAAATTTAGTAAAAATATCAGTGGAATCGACATGGTAGTAGGGGCGAAGGGCAGCCCGTTGCAACTGATATTGTCGAGCATTTATCAGATAGATTCACCTACGGGCAATGTGTATCTGAAAGATGTTCAAGAAATTGCCCAAAATCCACTCGTAAAAGAGATGATTCCGCTTTCGATGGGCGATAACTATCAGGGATTCAGGATTGTAGGTACAAACAAAAAATACCTTGAGCATTTCAAGGCTAAACCCGCACAGGGTCAATTATTTAAGATGCCAATGGAATGTGTGGTGGGTAGTTTAGCCGCTCAGAATTTAGGTCTTAAAATTGGCGATACGTTCAGCGGCTCGCACGGGCTCGATGCCGAGGGCGAAAAACACGACCACGAGAATTATAAAATTGTTGGTATTTTAGAGTTCAATAACTCGGTTGTTGATAATCTTATCTTGACCGATTTGAAGAGCGTTTGGAAGATTCATGAACACAGTGAACCCCCTGCCGCTGAAACCGAATCTGCCGAAAAACACGAGCATCACGAAGGCGAAGAACACCACGAAGAAGAAAACGCCGAACTTGATAAAAGAGAGATTACGAGTGCAATCATCAAATTCCGCTCTCCAATGGGCATGATGACAATGCCCCGCAACATCAACCAAAACTCTAAACTTCAAGCTGCAGTACCGGCTATTGAGGTCAATAGAATGCTCGAATTGCTCGGTATCGGAGTAGATGCTTTACGTATTTTGGCTTTTGTGATAATGTTGATTTCGGGAATCAGCGTCTTCGTGTCTCTGTATAATTCGCTCAAAGAACGCAAGTACGAAATGGCATTGATGCTTTCGATGGGTGCAACAAGAACACGTCTTTTTTTGTTATTATTGCTCGAAGGTGTAATTTTGAGTATTATTGGATATTTACTCGGAATTTTGCTGAGCCGAATCGGGCTTTTGCTGATTTCGGGACAAGTAGGTAAGAAATTCCACTTTGATATAAGTCAAATTTCTTTTCAGAACGAAGAAATTTATTTGTTTGCCGTAGCGTTATTGGTAGGAATATTGGCGGCGGCGATTCCATCATTAGGAATTTATAGATTGAATATTTCGAGAACCCTTGCCGATGAATCTTAAAAATTGAATATTGACGTAAAAAATAACATTTATTATTCAGAATCAACATCTATCAAAAAATGAAAACCATATCTAAATACCTTATTTTTGGCGTTTTGTTCATCAATTTAAGTGCTTTTACGCTGGTCGATGAACCAGCCAAAATCACTTGGGAGTTGCTCCGTGATGTAACTTTTAAGAAAAAATGGAACGCCGAAGAATCGATGTTTATTCTTTATCCGACTTTCGGAGCAAAAGTAACGGCTCTAAAAAACAAAGAAGTTGTGCTGTCGGGTTATATGATTCCGGTCGATATTGATGCCAATATGTACGTACTTTCGGCAAATCCTTACAGTTCGTGCTTTTTTTGTGGTCAAGCTGGTCCAGAATCTGTCGTGCAGGTGAAGTTTAAGAAATTGACAAAACGCTTTAATACCGACGACCGTGTAACTGTAAAAGGCACTTTTGTAACTAACGCCGATGATATTAACGAATTGAATTATATCTTGACAAATGCCGATGTGATTCAGTAATAGTAGTACGGGTTTCCAACCCGTATAAAAAGAAGCGAGTCGTTGAATTTTCAACGACTCGCTTTTATTTTATTGATTACCAATGATTTATAAATCACTAAAATCGAAACTTTCGAGATATTTGGTCGTGAAATTACCCGATTTAAATCCTTCGTCATCCATCAATTTGATATGGAACGGAATCGTTGTTTTGATTCCTTCGATAACAAATTCTTGCAATGCACGTTTCATACGAGTGATGACTTCTTCACGAGATTGTCCGTTTACAATCAACTTAGCAATCATCGAATCGTAATTTGGCGGAATCGTATAACCTGCGTAAACGTGACTATCAATACGCACGCCATGTCCACCCGGAAGGTGCAAATTGGTAATTTTACCCGGCGATGGACGAAAACCGTTTGATGGGTCTTCGGCATTGATACGGCATTCCATTGCGTACAGTTTCGGGAAATAATTTTTGCCCGAAATCGGCACACCGGCCGCTACTTTTATTTGTTCCTTAATCAAATCGAAATCTGTAACTTCTTCGGTGATAGGGTGTTCTACCTGAATACGAGTATTCATTTCCATAAAGTAGAATTTACCGTGTTTATCAACCAAAAACTCAATCGTACCCGCACCTTCGTAGCCAATAGCTGATGCACCTTTGATGGCGGCTTCGCCCATTTTCTCACGTAATTCTTGCGAAACGATTGGCGAAGGAGTTTCCTCGACCAATTTTTGGTGTCTTCGCTGAATCGAGCAGTCACGCTCCGAAAGGTGGCAAACTTTGCCGTATTGGTCGCCTACAACTTGGATTTCGATGTGGCGAGGTTCTTCCACAAATTTTTCGAGGTAAAGTCCGTCATTTCCAAAAGCTGCGGCAGATTCCATCTTGGCATCGTCCCACGCTTTCTGGAACTCATCATCGTTTTTGATGATACGCATCCCCTTACCACCACCACCGGCAGTAGCCTTGATGATAACCGGATAACCCATTTCGGCGGCTTGCTTTTTACCCTCTTCGACCGATTCCAACAAACCATCCGAACCCGGAATAACTGGTACGCCCGCCGCACGCATGGTAGCTTTTGCCGTAGCTTTATCGCCCATTAGGTTGATTTGTTCGGCAGTTGCACCGATAAATTTGATGCCGTATTCGGCACAAATACGTGAAAATTCGGCGTTTTCAGACAAAAAACCGTAGCCCGGGTGAATCGCATCGGCGTTTGTGATTTCGGCAGCCGAAATGATATTTGGTATATTTAGGTACGATTGGCGGCTCACAGGAGGGCCGATACAGACGGCTTCATCGGCAAAACGTACATGAAGGCTATCACGGTCGGCTGTAGAGTAAACGGCTACTGTTTTGATGCCCATTTCGCGGCAAGTACGGATGATGCGGAGGGCAATTTCGCCACGATTGGCAATTAGTATTTTTTTGAACATAGATTTTTCAATTATCAAACGGGTAACCTCAATAAGTCATTAACGGTTATCGCAAAATCAGGTATTATTGGTGCTGCCGAACAAATATCATCATCTGTACAAATCTGAATTTGTTTTGGCGAATGAAAAATATGCACTTGTTTGATGCTCGGCATGATTAACCAGATAACTTTTACCCCAGCTTGAAAATACTCTTTATTTTTTTCTAATATTTTTGTCTGATTATCGCTTGGCGAAATTATTTCGATTACAAACGACGGCATCTGGTTATTCCCTCTTGCCGACTCGATGATTTGATTTTTGGTATAATACGCTAAATCGGGGCGACGAAGCTGTTCTTCCGATGTCATTACGTCACCTTCTGTAATCAATTCATCTCCGTTTTGAAAAGCTTTAGTCTGGACAAAAAGTCTATTCAATGCTTTGAGAATCAAAAATTCAAGCTGTTTCATATTTTCAGTTTTCTCAATTTTTCCCCTGTTCCACTCGTATTTGTAGCGGGTTTCAGGTTTCCAATTCATGAAACCTTCAAAGGTTCGAGGATAATAAATTGATGCCATAATATTACTGAATTAATTAAGCCAAAGCCTCAATAATCCTAAACAAATTAGATTTCTACAACAAAAAGTGGCTGGTCGAATTCTACTGGAGTAGCGTTTTCTACCAAAACTTTCACGATTCTACCTGAAACCTCAGATTCGATTTCGTTGAATAACTTCATCGCTTCGATGATACAAACAGTTTTACCTGCCGAGACTTCATCTCCCACTTCAACAAACGATGGCTTATCTGGACCCGCCGAACGGTAGAATGTACCAATCATTGGTGATTTGATGGTTACCGTATTGGCAGCAGGTTGTGCTGGTGCCGGAGCCGCCGCTGGTGCAGGTGCGGCCGCAATCGGCTGCGGTGCTGGTGCAGCTATTTGTTGTGGAGCAACAACCACTGGTTGAGCCTGAACGGCTGGCACTACGCCCGAATAACGTTTGATGTTGAGTTTAAGCTCCGAAGTCTCGATATTTACTTCATCCAAACCCGACTGTGAGATAAAATCTATTAGTTTCTGAATGTCTTTTGTTTCCATTTTAGCTTGGAGTAAGGGGTTTTTGTTTTTGATAAGTGGTTAGACTCCACAAATGTAAAAATAATTGCCTAATATTCGACTAAAAAAATAAAGGAGAAAGTTGTAAGAATGGTGCAATCCAAAATGTAAAATTTCGAGTGTAAAATACTCAATTGTCTTACAGTTTAAATTAAACTTTTCTTATCTTTCTCCTTCAATAATCTTATTTTACACGTTCGTAGTACTCATAAGAGCGAGTATCTACACGGATTAATTCATCGTTTTGGATAAATAACGGCACTTTGATTGTCGCTCCTGTTTCTACGGTAGCAGGTTTCATTGGGTTGTTGGCTGTGTCGCCTTTGATACCCGGCTCAGTGTAGGTAATTTGTAATTCGACAAACGGAGGTAATTCTACCGAAAGAATTTGCTCGGTTTCGGCGTGTACCAAAATATCGACATTTTGTCCTTCTTTCATCAAATCAGCTTGCGGGACCATCTTCTCTTCGACACTGATTTGCTCGAAGGTCTCATTCTCCATAAAGTTGAAGCCTAACTCATCTTTATAAAGATACTGATAGGTGCGTTTTTCTATACGAGCAGTTGTGATATTGACACCTGCCGTAAAGGTATTGTCAATGACTCTACCTGTTTTGAGATTACGTAATTTGCTTCGTACAAACGCAGGCCCTTTGCCCGGTTTTACGTGCTGGAACTCAACGATTGTATATAAATCATTGTTGAATTCGATACAAAGTCCATTTCTGAAATCTGCTGTAGTTGCCATATTAAAATGAGTTAAGAAGCCGTTTTTGAGACTCCTCTTGTAATTATCGTTCGAGATTGAAAACTAAACTAATAAAAGGCATGATTTGGCTAATTTGAAATCGGCCGAGAGTCGTTTCTTCTCCGCTTTTTGGGGTGTATCGCCCCCTTATACTACTTGATAACGAACTGACTCCTCCACGGATGGTCAATTCGTCAGACACTTTGTATCCTAAGTAGATTTCTGAATTAAGAGAACCTCTGTTGTTTTTGCCGAGTAGCAATAGGCTCGTACCTCTTGGTGAGGCGTTCAACGAATCTAATGTGCCTTTGTAATTACTAATTGTCGGGTTTTCGCGGGTTTTTCCAAAACTAAAACCAATTATATCTACATTTATACCAAGTAAAATCTTTTTGGTGTGAAACTCGGCTACTATCGGTATGTTGATAGATGCACCGGTCAATTTGGGCGAAGGTATTATCGAAACATTATTGATTTTGGTTTCTACTCCTTTGAACTCTCTGTTTTTAAAATTAAAATAATTGAATCTAAAACCAGTTCCTAATCTATAGGAACGTTCTTTGCCGAATTCGAGGGTTTGAGTATAAGAGACAGATGGAACCGTAACTTTATTGGCAGTAGCAATACTTAGACCGATGTGTTCATATACTCTGATACTTTGTCCCTTACTTGTAAATATAGCCGTTGTCAGGAAAATTAGAAAAACGAATCTTTTCATCATTGGTTTAAAAAGGAAACTCACTTACAAAATTGTTAGATTAAGTGAGTAGTTTGAATGGAATTTCTGTAATAATATTTTTCAATCACAAGAATATATTAATTTGATATTGGCAATGCTGCAATCATTTATACAGTACAAAATGACAACGCCTACATATCTCCTTAGTTCCTACCTTACACTTTTCTGTAAATACATTGACTCTTAATAAGCCCATTTGATATAAGCTGACCCCCAAGTAAATCCACCACCAAAAGCTGCTAAAACGAGGTTATCACCTTTCTTTAATTGACTTTCGTAATCATGCAAGCAAAGTGGAATCGTGGCGGCAGTAGTATTACCGTATTTCTGGATATTGAGCATTACTTTGTCATCGCCAATACCCATACGTTTTGCAGTGGCATCTATGATACGTTTATTGGCTTGGTGTGGAACCAACCAAGCAACATCTTCGCCAGTGAGGTTATTACGCTCCATGATTTCGGCCGAAACATCTGCCATATTGGTTACGGCAAATTTGAAAACGGCCTGCCCTTCTTGGCGTATATAATGCCAACGATTATCGACAGTCTCGTGAGACGAAGGGTACCTGCTTCCACCACCTTTCATATAAAGGTGATTTTCGCCAGTTCCATCCGACTTCAACACAAAATCCATGACGCCGTTTTCTTCGGTAGTTGGTTCGAGCATGACTGCTCCGGCACCGTCTCCGAAAAGAATACAGGTCGTTCGGTCTTGGTAATCAATGATAGATGACATCTTGTCGGCACCAATGACAATTACTTTTTTGTATTTGCCAGCTTCGATAAATTGCGAACCAATCGAAAGGGCGTAGAGAAATCCCGAACAAGCCGCCAAAATATCGAAACTCCCAATGGTCGGGATTCCGACTTGGGTACACACGAGATTGGCAGTTGATGGAAACATGAAATCTGGCGTTACTGTTGCACAGATTACTAAATCGACATCTTTGGCATCGGTATTGGTTTTTTTGAGAAGACCTCTAACTGCCTCAGACGCCATGTGTGAAGTTGCAAGACCTTCACCTTTCAGGATTCGACGTTCTTTGATACCTGTTCGAGTAGAAATCCACTCATCATTGGTATCTACGATTTTGGCTAAATCATCGTTTGTCATAACGTCGTCCGGCACATAGCCGTTGATACCTGTAATGGCAGCTCTTATCTTCATAATGGTTTTGGTGTTCGTTATTCGTTAATTGTTAAAAGTTAATCGTATAATTGATAACTTTTATAGGATTCACAGGAAACAATGAACGAATAACTATTAACTATTTCGTAAGTTTTTAATCTTCGTAGGTTTCGGCAATGTGTTTTGCCACATCAGATTCAATCTGCTTTTTGGCTAACAAAATCATATTTTTTACAGCTAATGGCGAAGAAATACCATGAGCCACAATAACATTACCATTTACACCGATGATTGGGCTACCACCCACAACCTCGTAGTTCATTCGGTCAATCAATGGGTCTTTCACGCCCTGCTCGGCGGCGTAATCGTAGAGCGATTCGCCCATCTTGAAAATCACATTACCCGTAAAACCTTCGGTAACAATCACATCGGCTTTGCCATCAAAAAGGTCACGACCCTCAATGTTGCCGATAAAGTTGATTTTTTTGTTGATTTTCAATAATTGGTGGGTTGCTTGTACGACTGTCGAGCCTTTTTGTTCTTCTTCGCCGATACTCAAAAGTGCAACTTTCGGATTCTCAATCCCAAAAGAGAATTTGGCATAAAGCGAACCCAACTGTGCAAACTGTTCCATTACTTCGGGCTTACAGTCGGCGTTGGCACCGATGTCGAGCATGAGGCTGTAGCCACCGTTTTTGAGCGGAAAGAAGCCCGCAATTGGTGGACGTTGGATATTCCCGACGGTTTTGAGGGTAAACAAAGAGCCAACCATCATAGCACCAGTATTGCCAGCACTACAAAAAGCCTGAACTTGCTTCTCTTTTAAAAGTTTAAACCCAACTCCAATACTGGAATTGGGTTTTTGAGAAAATGCCCGTGTAGGATGCTCTCCCATCTCAATAACGTCATCGGCATTGACCATCTCAATAGAATGAGCAGGATATTGCATCTTTCGAAGCATATCCAGCATAACAGACTGTTTACCAATCAATACGATAGTTGTACCTTCTGGTAATTCGTTGGCCGCCATCACGACTCCTTCAATAATAGCTTTGGGAGCGTAGTCGCCGCCCATTGCATCTACGGCAATTTTCATTAATACTTTGTTTAAATGTTATTGTAGTTTGATTGTTTGAATGTTTGAAAACAACGATAATCAAACATCCAAACCTCTAAACAATCAAACATTTCTTAGGCTTTTTGATAATTTTCAGCTACCAATTTACCTCTGTAGTAAAGGTTTCCTTCTGAAACGTGAGCACGGTGGCGGAGGTGAATCTCGCCGGTTGTAGCATCTACCGATATTGTTTTTGCTGTCAAAGCATCGTGCGTTCTACGCTTATCTCTTCTGGTTGACGAATGACGTCGTTTAGGATGTGCCATAACTTATTTTTTCAATTTAATTATTCGTATTATGTATTGGTTGTTTTGTTATTCGTCGTTAATTATTTGGCGATAGATTATTCAAAATCATTAGAATTATGAACAAGAATTTACAAATAACTACCTCAGATTCATTAATTAATCTAATTTGATACCCTTCAAGGCTGCCCAGCGAGGGTCTATTGGGGTTTCGTCTTCTGCTACATCGTCGTCTTCGATTTCATCCCCCTCTAATGTATAAATATAATCCTCTTCTTCGTCTCTGAACCTCGGATGGAGCTTTTTCATCGGCACCGTTAGCATGATAAAATCGTACAGATGGTGCATCAGATTGATAGTTGCTGCTCCAAACGGAATTATCTCAATCTCATCCGATAACTCCTCGTGACGGTCGCCGAATTTATAGATATACTTTTGGTGTATATCAAGCGGCTCGTTGAATTGCTCAAGTGAACGGTCGCATGTCAGTTCGATGCTTCCCGTGATTTTGATTACGAGCTGAATCATCGTCGATGACTTTTCGAGACCTACATTTGCCTTGAAATTGCCCTTTGCGATGATGTCTTGCCCAAACTCGGCAAAAAACTTATCGCCGCCCTCAAATTCAAACTCATAATGCTTGTTTTCGAGGCCTTGGATATGAATATCATATTTATGACGTTCTTTGCTCATGTTTTCACAGAAAAGGTTGCAAATTTACGGTAGATTTCGGAATTAAAAAAGGATTCGGCAATCATTTATACGTTTAATAGTGATTAAATTGAATTATTCAAATTAGTTATATGACAAATCAAATATCGTATTCAGTAATTATAAAAAACAAACCATTTTTCATCGGATTTTTATTGTGGATAATCGTCATGGCGGTTCTGCAGATTGTATCCACGCAAACCGAGTTAATTTTTTGGGTGAATCGTCATTTTTCGGACCAGCTTGATACCTTCTTTGTATTGGCTACCCAATTGGGCGAAGACGGACTTTATGTGCCTGTGTTAATTTATCTCGGGTTCAAAAAAAGGCATTTGGTGATGCCGTTTATCATCATGTGGATTTTGAAAGTAATCATTTCTTTGGTGCTAAAACCTCTTTTTAATGCCCCACGCCCCATGACAGTCTATGCCGATAGTGGTTTGGATATTCATTTGGTTGGCGGTAAGATTCATACTTGGCAGAGTTTTCCGTCAGGGCATACCATGACGGCCTTTGCATTGGCTTTGTTTCTATCAATTTTGATTCGGAATAAATTTTGGGGTGTTTTACTACTAATCTTGGCGATTTTGGTGGCGTATTCGAGGGTTTATTTATTTCAACATTTTCCGAAAGATGTTTTTGCAGGCTCGATTTTTGGAGTTTTTGCGGTATTGATAGCTTTCCCGATTGATTTTTTAAGGATAAAATGGCTAACTTTGAGGACTCAAAATAGAAAGAGTTAAATCATATAAAACATGAAAATAGAACTTAAAAATTTTGGACCAATCGACCATTTCGAGTTCGATTTGGATAAGGATTTACATGTTATTTATGGTGAGAATAATATTGGGAAGTCGAGTATCATTAATGCAATCTATATTTTGACGAGTTCTTGGAAAAATATAATGGCGTTATCCAATATTGAGGATGAATATTTGAGAGAAAAAAGCGAGAGTAATATTAAAGATGAATTGTCTCAGAACTTTCGGATAACGGTTAAAGAGTTGTCTAATAAATATTCTAATGAACCTTATCCAATTATTAAAATCATATCAGAAGAAGTTGAATCGTACTTTGGGGTGTCAATTAATTTTATGGAAAACAAACATGATTTTGATATAGAAAATCATTTATACGGTGGTATGAAAATTACAAAAGATGCCAAATCTGAGTTGAGTAAAGTGAATCAAATTTTTGATTTTATTTATTTCTTCCCTGCCTCTCGCTCTGGTATGTATCGTGTGATGTCGAGTATGGGTGAGATTTTAGCTAAGTTTTCACAATATCGTAATCAGTTGAATATCAATAATTTATCTATTCCATCTCTAACCTTTCCTGAATCTGAATATTTTCTAAATTTATCTTCAATAAATAATAATAATAGAAAGAGCGAATATAGTAGGGTAGTTACTAAAATAGAGCAAGAATTAATTGGGGGTGAAATTTACTTTGATGATTCGGTAAAAAAATTAAAGTATAAAAGTTTTGATACAGGTTTAGACTTAGAATTACATGAAACATCTTCAATGATTGCCGAAATAGCCCCGATTGTCGCACATTTGAAGTATATTCTTCCAAATTCAAAATCCATCCTCTTCATCGAAGAGCCAGAAGCTCACCTTCACCCCAAAATACAAGTTGAGATGATGCGAATCTATGCCGATTTGGTCAATGCGGGCGTGAAAGTGGTAATGACAACCCACAGCGATTTTATGATGAATGAACTTACAAATTTGATTTTGGAGCGAAAACTAAAACCCGAAAAAGTGGCTTCGTATCACTTGGTTATGGGCAAAAATGGTAGTTATGATGCTGGCGACATGAAAGCAACCGATGAAGGTATCGAAGATTATAATTTTACAGAAACCATCAGAAAACAGTATGAAAGAAGGATTGAACTTTTAGAAAAATTGAACGAAGAAAATGCTGTTGTTGAATAAAATTCGCAATGACGAGACCTTAAAAGAATTTGTAGATGATACTTGCTGCGAAGAGGGTATTTGTGCCAAATTTGATTCGAAGATTGATAAAAACGATTATATAATTATCAAAGTTGATGAATTTTATAAAAGTAAAAAGTTGAGCAATACCCCGAAGGCGATAGATTGCCTGATTATTCTTAAATGCCAAGATAAAACCGAAACTTATGCTTTATTTTTAATTGAACTCAAAAAGCAAAAAGGTAAAGATTTAGACCCAAGCGGGATTCCAGAGAAGTTTCGGAATGTCGAGAAATTTGTGATTGAATCTGATGTGAAAAAATACCTAAATAGGCATTTTGAAAAAATCGAACTATTTTTGGTCAGTAAAATGAGTATGAGAGATTTAGGGTTAGAAAGTAAACTTTTTATGAATGAAAAAATTGAGTTTCGAGGTCAAAAGAAACGAATAATGCCTAAATCTGCCAACGAAATAATTATTTACCCGTATTATTCAAAATGACACCATACATTGTATTACTTATATTTTTGGCGGTGGTTTTTGCCAATGTAGTCGTTGGGGTTTATCTCGAACGCAAGGTTTCGGCGTTTATCCAAGACCGTTTGGGACCGATGGAGGTTGGCAAATGGGGATTGCTACAATTAATTGCCGATTTACTGAAACTGATTCAGAAAGAAGATATTATTCCGACGGCGGCCGACAGGCGGATGTTTAAATTTGCTCCGTTTATGATTTTTGCGGCAGTTTTTGCGGGTTTTTCGGTTATGCCTTTGGCTCCGAATCTACGTAGTTCGGCTACCGAAACGGGTGTTTTTTTACTTTTGGCGATTGTTTCGCTCGATATTCTCGGAATTTTGATGGCAGGCTGGGCTTCAAATAACAAATACTCGCTCTACGGTGCGATGCGTTCGGTTGCTCAGTTGATTTCGTATGAGATTCCGCTTGGGTTGAGTGTGCTTTGTGTTGCGATTGTTTCACAAAGTCTTGACTTGCAGGAGATAAGCTCTCAGCAAGGTCTCTTTGCTACCGAATCAAATTATCTTTTTGGAATCAAAGCAACGGGGGTTGATGTTTCAAAAGTCGGAGGATTATTGACATGGAATATCTTCAGGAGTCCGTTTCTATTGATTGGATTTTTCATTTTCTTTATTTCGGGATTAGCCGAATGTAACCGAGCTCCGTTTGATTTACCCGAAGCTGAATCTGAGTTAGTTGGCGGTTTTCATACCGAATATTCAGGTTTTAGATGGGCAATCATGATGCTTTCAGAGTACGGAATGATGCTTTTGATTTCGCTTTTGGCTTCGGTTTTGTTTCTCGGAAGCTGGAATACGCCACTGCCAAATAT
>JALOLV010000223.1 GCA_025455785.1 Spirosomataceae bacterium
GCTTCTTTGAAAAAATGAATTAAAAACAACCATCAATCCACCTAAAGTACCGAAAGCGATTAAAAATGGTGTTTTGGTGGTTTGTCTGAATATATTTTCAAGACCCGAAATCGAAAGAATTGCCGCAAGACCAGCAAGACCAATCAAGAACCACCATTTTTTTAGCTCCGAAAAAACGGATAACAGAATCAGAAGTCCGATGATTACAAAAGCAAAGTAGATATTGGCAGTTGTCGGATTTATGTTGATTGGCGAAGCCGAATAGCGTTCGTTGATGAGATAGGTGTTGGCATTTACCGTAAAATCTAAACTTCCTTGTGAGAATTTATCAATTTCTAAGGGTATCTCCTCTAACTCACTGATTACATCCCAGTTTATGACATTTTCGAGACCATTATACCAATAAAAGCATGTGAGAATAATCGAAAAAAGGGCAATGATGCCCAATCCGTAAAATAATATTCTGTCTGATTTAGTCCAGTTTTGCCAAAAAGCGATTCTATTCATTCGGTTTATTTTTTACTAAAAAATCATCTTTACTAATAGAAGAATCGGCGAAATCATTATAGAAATCAATGAAATCAGCGATTTAGTTATTTCCGCAACCATCGATGTATGCCCTAAAGACAGCTCCTGCTTCGACCTTAAAACCCGGATTCAGTGTTACCGATTTTGCGGCGTCGTAGCTTACATTCGTACCATTCAATACCGAATTGGTGGCAAAAATTTTCTGAGATGCCTCGTATTTGATACCACCAACAATCGTTCCATCAGGATTTATCGAAATATAAAGATTGGTTTGACAAGGTTGTGTTCCGCTAAAAGTCTTGAATGGTGCACCGACCGAAACATTGCCGGCGGCATCTCTTGCCTGAACCGAAATAACGTGGTTTTGATTGAAATTAATATCGTTGATAGCCAAAAATGTTGCTGGTGGCAGAATACTGCTGTTATAAACGCCATTTACGTAAGCATCATAACTTGTAACCCCGACATTATCAATAGAGCCATCCCAAGTTAATAAAAAGCTGTTGCTCGAATAATTTGAACCAATCAAATTGGCTGGCTGAGTTGGGGCTTGCACATCGCCCGATGACGAACAAGGGAGTTCTAAACGAGCGTTTGCCCAGTCTCCGTGGTCATAATTTGTGTCATCACCGCCATTATTTACCACTAATTTAAGTTGATTTTTGCCCGTAACATCCACATCAACCGAAATTGTAGCTGTGTTGTTGGTCATCGTAGGGCTTTGATAAAGTAAAATATTATCTCCGTAAACCTCAAAACCAACGCTTCCTTGATTTGCCCCATCTACTTCATCATCCAATCCGATATCGGATTTAAAACGGGCATAATTGCCATTCAAATTGTAAATAATGGTCGAATTTGCGTGAACACCCAGCCCTTTTGAGTAACTAACACCATTTAGTTTTATCGTAGTGCCATCACCATTACCACCATCGCCATTACTTTTATCTTTTTCGACAGGCCCAAACCCGTTTGTGGCCGAAACCCACGCAAGGTCAGATAAATACTGTGCCGCACCGACGACACAGTTGTTAGTCGAAACAGTAATCGGGCTGCTTTCGGCTTGGTTGTTGGCATAGTCGGTAGCTACAATGGTAAATTTATAGGTCGTATTGGCAGATAACCCCGAGACATTGTATGTCGTGGTGTTTGGATTAACTGTACCAATCAAAACACCATTGCGATAGATATGATAATTGCCCAAGAAGGTATTGTCAGTAGATGCTCCCCAGTTTAAAGTTAATGTACTGCCCGTAATATTTGCTGCTTTGACAAAAGAAGGTGTGCTTGGGGCAATCGAATCGGGTGTACAATATGGGATAAGGTCTCTTTGGTAAATATCTGTAATACCGAGCGAATCGATGACTTTGAGTTTTACCCTAAAAAACTGCGTTCCGGCCGAGCAATTTACGGCAGGGATGTTTACAGTGGTAGTTGGCTGATAAATCGTTTTGGTAGGTTGAGGCTGTGGCAAGCCATTGAGGTATGGCGTAACCGACCACTCATGATAAATCTGCTGAATCGGATTATCTGAATCGCTTACAACTGCCGACAAATTTAGGGTTGTGCCTGTTGTGGGAATGTAAGTGAGGTTATCAACACTCGTCGAATTGATGACTGGACCAGAATTATTGACAGCTACCCTAATTGAGGTTGCCCCAGTTAATCCGTTTGAGTCTCGAACTTTTAGGCTTGTCGTGAAGAAAAATCGCAATGGTTCGTTGTTTCGGATAAAATTTACAGTTGGGTTCTGTGCTGTCGAGCTACCGTAATCTACACCACCGTATTCATCAAAAGCCCATTGATAACTGCTCAGACTCCCATTAATGGCTGCAGACTGTGTACTATTAAAATTTACCGTGAAATTATTACCACCCGTTACCTGACTTGGATTAATGACCGCAATTGGGTTTTTGATTGGGTTACCAGCGATTAATCGTGGAGATTGGGGAATTGTATTTGTGAAAAATGTATTGTCTAAGTGATAATTCCAAGCATTGGCGACTTTTGTAAGACCTTGAAGCTGAAAATGCCCTAAAATCCTATCGCCCGGAGCGTCAATTGTATCTGTATTTGGTCCCTTGTAAACCTGCGACATTGTTTCGGTCAATAAGTTTTGTGCAGGATGTCTGTAAACACGTGCAATTACCCAAGCCAAATCATTACTTGCAAAATCGGTACGAGTTTTATTGATAACGCTTTGTAATCTATTATAATAATCACTATCCGATGTGCCTTGGTCAGATTCTCCCTGATGCCATAATATTGCTCGAATACCTGTTTTCCAAGTGTATTGTTGCAGTGCCGCCTTCAAACCACGGTAGGGCATTCCGGCAACTTTGATAAAAAGCGAGTGTTCGTTACGTAAATCTTCGCCATCGGCCGAGCGAGACCACCAGCTCGCGGGGCTTGAACCTAATGCCGCTCCGTAAAAACAAACAGGAACATTGAAACGATTCACGATTAAGTCGCCAAGCCTCGCCCAATACCACGGAACGGGGTTATACGGAGCATTTCGCATGTAATCACCGTCGTGAACGTAATCAAATGGTAAAAACTCCTCGTCCAAATAATAATTGAGATAATCAACCGTCGAAACTCTATCGTCTATGGCTCCTCGGACAGCCCCCGGGTAGCCAGCATTTCCTTCGGCGTTTGATTGACCTGCTACCACAAAAACTTCTCCGATGCCAACTTTTTCGACAACCGTCTGTCCAACAATCGTTGAGCCATTTAGCGTTTTTATTTCAAGATTATACCAACCACCCGTGCCTGTTAGACTACCAGTGAACGACCCCCCCGACGGAGAATTGACAATGGTTGACCAGTTTGTGGCTATCCCCTGACCACTAAATGCAGGGATTAATCGTGCCTCGATACTCGTAACACTACCAGAGTAAGTCCCTTGGATTGAGAATGTAGCCGAGTTAGAATTATTGCGTTGAAAAACGATTCGAGTTTTAGGGAATAAAATACGAATTTGTTGAGAAAATAGTGCAGAGCTTACAAAAACTAAAGCCAATACCAAGACTAATCGCTTCATTTTTTCTTTATTTTAAAATGAAGATTGGGATAAAAAAAACGGCATCGCCAACCCATCTGTAACGGTCATTTTTTAAGAAGTATCGAGGAAAAAACGTAATTAATAACAAAACAGTCGACATTAAGACAATACAAATCTGGCATTTGACTTGATAATGCGTAGTCGATGAATATGACAAGGCAAAACTATTAATAATAAGTAAAAACAGCAATACAATGGCGATAATTGTGGGTTTTTTGCCAATTTTTGAAACTAAATTATCTCTTGCTTTGTCATCGTAAATCTCAAAAAGACTAAAAATTAGTAAATTCTGAAAAGCTACACAAAAAAGCCCCAAAGCTAAAACATGATTTATAAGGTTTTGGTTGGACTGATTGACTAACGCTGTACCTGATACGGCAGCCGTGTAGAAAAAAGCTGTGAACGGCTCTTTGATGTAATTTATTTTGAATTTAAAAAATGCGAAAAAATAAATAATGAGAGGAATAAACAAAAAAAGCCCGAATTGGATAGTCTTGGTAGATAAATAGAACAAAAGAGTAACCGAAATGATAAATAGAAGAAGAACAAAAACCTGTAACTGATTCTTATATTTTTCGTGAAATAAATGCCGAACCGTCTGTTTACTGAGCGGTTTTAGGTTATCAAGGATTCGGTCGAGAATGTAAATTATCCAAGTACAAGAACCCAAAACAATTGGTGTCATTGTGTCAATTTTCCCATTTCCATCGGGGAGTTTCCAAAACATCATATTACCAACAATGGCCCCCAAAACTACATCAAAACTTAACAAATGGAGCTTTTTAATAATCTGGGATACCATAAGAATACATTGTCCACAAATCGTTTTTGGTGATTTATGCAATTCTGATTTCATCGCCAACTTTGATAGTTCCTGTCGTTCTGACCAGAACGTTTTGACCAAAAAACACTTTGTTATTTCGGGTTCTATAGCTCGAAAGCGTCTTGATAGTTTCTTTAGAAATCTCGGCAGTGTCGGGGTCAATATTCGGAATTGGGCATCTCGCACAATTCTTTACGCCGTGCAACACAACACCATTTATCGTAAATTCTTTAAAATTATCTTCTTCAAATGCCTCTCCACCCACAAAAACAATATTGGGTCTAAATCGGCGAATATCGGTTTCTTTACCAATTTTTGAACTCAAATCTTCGATAGAAGCCTCGCCAGCAATCAAAATCGGGTAGCCATCGGCCAAATTGACGTGTTCGTTATCAATTGCATATTTTTTATCAACGGGTCGAATCGAAACATCGGGCTGATAAAAAAGGTAACATTTTATTCCTAAAACTTGCTGAAACCAAGCATCAACCTCATCGGCAACTCGAATCGCCAAAACTTCATCGTCCCAAATACCAACCAATTGGTTATCTGCGGTTTTTGGCTCAAACGAAACCAGACATTCGCCAAAATCTTTGGTTCGGTGGTTCAGAATCAAACCGTTTTCTCCGATTTTCACATCAATCAAAGCCATTTCGGCAAATTCTCGCTGTGTGATGTGGTAATGAGATTCGTCAACCAAAACCCATCGACGGTCGTATTGCAGACCCCGCTCGGTTACGGCTGATTCATCAAGAGCAATTCCTGCCAATGATTTTATCGGATAAATAAAGATTTGACTGACTTTTAGCATGTTTAGAGTTTTTATCAATTAGGTAAAACGACAGTTGCTTCTATTTCTAACAACCAATCTGGGTGAAATAATTCCGTAACGCCGATAGCCGTACTAACGGGTCTGTTTGGCTGATTTTTATAATATTTTTGGTCGAATAACCGATTGCGGACTTCTCTAAACTCGGCAATTTTACTCATATCTTTGATATAAATCCCAAATTTAGCTACATCGCCGAAGCTCGCACCGATTGCCTTTAGGGCTTTTTCGAGGTTTTTGTAAACTTGCTCGGTTTGGAGACGCATATCACCTTTGCCGATAACATTTCCGAGAGAATCGTTAGCGACTTGTCCCGAAATCAAAATGATTCGTCCGCCCTTTATTTCGGCAATGTGCGAATACGCAGGCGATTTTGAGAGATTATCTGGATTCACAAATTTGAGATTTGGGTTATTTTGGGCAAATCCAAATTTGAGAGCATGAATGTAAAAATAGCCTTTTTCATGGTTGATGTGTCTTGAATTTATTGTTGAAATAAAAAATACTTAAACCAATAACGACGGTATAAACAACCGAAACGCAGTAGGATAGATAAATGAAAAACGACAAATAGTTAATCTGGCTTTGGAAAAAGTTTTTGTAAAACAGAATAAAAATACTGCCAAAATAGGCGTAATAATCGGCAAAGGTAATCAAA